>CAJOKR010000039.1 GCA_905235135.1 uncultured Bacteroidales bacterium | reverse complement strand
TCGTGCCGAACGTGTTTAGAATCTTGCTGAACATAGCGAATTTTATGGCGGCAAAGATACGAAAATTTCGTATTTTTGCCGCCATGCTAGTTGTCCACATACCCTCTTGGTTCCCCATTCCGGAAAAGCCGCTGAACGGGAATTTCATCTTCCGGCACATCGAGTCGCTGGGAGATAGCGTGCAATCGGTTATCCTGCACCATCTCAGCGAAGGTTTCACGCCGGAAATTCCTCAGAATGCCACGCTATTCCCCGTTCGTTCGCAAGTGGGAAAATTCGGGCAGTTCAAAGCTTATCTCGATGCTTTCGATGAGCTGGTGCGTCAGTACGGGAAACCGGATCTGATTCATCTGCATGTGGCGCTGCCGTTGGGACCGGTCGCTGCCCGTATCAGTAAGAAGCACCGTATCCCGCTGATTGTCAGCGAACACTGGACGGGGTATCTGCCGATGAACAGCCCCTATCTTTCATTCACGGAGCGGCTTTTGTTGTGGCAGACCTTCCGGAATGCCACGCATATTACCGCCGTGTCGCAAAACCTGTTAGACAATATCAGCCTTGCCGTGCCTGTCGTGTCGAAGAAACCCCAGACGGTGGTCGGCAATGTGGTGGATACGGATCTTTTCTCTTTGAAAGAAAGTCCCTTACATCAAGAAAAGAAACAGATACTGCATGTTTCCACCCTCGCCAACGAAGCGAAAAACATTATGGGCATTCTCCATGCGGTGGATGCACTGCATCAACGCCGTAACGATTTCGAACTCAAAATTGTACATGATTTTCGGAACATTTTGGCGGAGACCTACGTGCGGGAACGCGGCTTGGATTCCGTCGTCCATTTTCTCGGTCGCAAAACCTCTGCCGAGATTGCCGAATTGCTGCAACAGTCGGCCTTTTTCCTCCTTTTCTCCAACTTCGAGAACCAGCCGTGCGTGCTTTTAGAGTCTTTCAGCACCGGCACCCCTGCCGTCACCACTCCCGTGGGCGGCATCCCGGAAATCACCAATCCGGACAACGCCATCATCGTCACCCCGAAAGATGAATCGCAACTCGTTGAAGAATTGAATGTTATGTTGGATAATGCAAATAATTACCAACCGGCAATCATCCGCAATCAAGCGTTGGAAATATGTTCATCAGAAGTCGTCGGTAAAAAATGGCTCACCGTATATCAATCAACGTGTAACCGTGTAACTGTGTAACCGTCTAACCGTGTAACCGTTTCACCGTGTAACCGTTTCACCGAATCTCCACCAGTTCCACCTTCTCGAAATTCTTCAAAATGGCGGAGAGCCCTTGGATGTTGTTATACCGTTTCATCCGTATCTCCAAGGAAACCAGCATTTTGCCGTTGTTTTCTTCGGCATCTTTGTGCAGTTCGTAGTTCAGCACGGTGATTTTCTCTTTGTGAAGGTTTTCCATCACCTCGGTCAGGACGGTGTAGTCCTCCACGAGGAAGGTGACCGTGTGCTCTTTCTGCGACAAATAAGGCAGATAAACGTTGATCAGTCCTAAGGAGATGAGCACGATGGCGGTGGTGATGAGGGCCAGCCAGAACATGCCGTTGCCACAAGCCAGTCCGATGGCGGCGGTGACCCATAGTCCGGCTGCGGTGGTCAGACCGCGCACCACTTGTTTCTGGAAAATGATGGTGCCCGCGCCGATAAAGCCGATGCCCGTGACCACCTGTGCGGCGATACGCGACGGGTCGAAACTTACGTTATCGTACTCCAGCATGAAGTCGAAACCGTAAATCGAGAGAATCATGAACAGGCAGGAACCCAGTGCGACCAGCAGATGCGTGCGTACGCCGGCCTCTTTGGCGTGGTATTCGCGTTCGAGGCCGATAACCGCGCCCATGGCCGTGGCGGCGAGCAACCGAAGGATGAAATCCGTCAACATGGTGCAGGATTATTGGGCTGGACCGTTCGGGAATTCCGGGGAGTTGCGATAATAGTCGAAATTGAGCCTCCGCGTGCTGGGACTCTTCACCAGCGTGTCCTCATTGTGCCCCGACACATCGTCGAAGGCGAGGTCGGCGTAAGCGTAGTTGCGGGAGGCTAACAGCCCGTAGGCCGTCTCGTTGTCGGAAATGAAGTTAGTGTATTCCGGACGGTTTTGGACGATGCTGCTGCCTGGGTTGGACACTTCGCGATACGTCAGGTAATTCTTGTCGGCAGCCCAAGCGGTAAGCCTCATGCAGCGATAGGGCTGTCCGGCGACGGAATCGATGTAACGCGTCACCCGATTGTTGGTTTCGATGCCTTGGATGATGGTGGTGAAGAAGGTTTCGGGTGTGAATCCCGTGAAGGCCACCTCCGTGCCGGTGGTTGCGCGGATGTAGTCGCCGTTGATTCGGCGGGAAATTTGCTTGTGCTCAATCACGCCGGTGGCATTATCGACCTCGATGTAGTAGAAGGTGAGGTAGAGGTCGTACATGGCAGCATTTTCGGCGGAGTAGAAGATGATCTTGTAAGGGTTCTCGGAACACATGTTCCACGACACCATCGGGCGGCGGATGGAGAAGTTGCCGACCATCACGGTCTCGGCGTAAATCTCATCGCCGGAAGTGTGGCGGACGATTCTCAGCCGATAGACCCGCTCGGGATCCAGCTGCCAGTCGGAGTAGTAGAGCAGCTGCTTCGGGTTGGGGAAGTAGCCCTCATCTTTCGGCACGACGGTAGTGGTGTCCAGTTTCGCGCTGCGGAGCAGGTGGCCGTTCTCGTACTCATCAAAATACACCTCTATGGAATCCACCGGGTAGTAGATATTGTTCCACTCGCCGGCAGCCACGTTGGCGTTGCCGTCGGTGATATAGCCTCGGTAAATCTTGAAATAGTGGACGTTATCCTTGATATTCAAGATACCGTAGGAGACGGTGACGTCCTTGTAATCGGCCGTCAAATCGATAGGTTTGCACTGGCGGAGCAGGATGCCGGTCGTCAGCAGAATCAGACAGTATATCAGTGTTTTCTTCATAATCAAACGTTAATTGTTATAATCGGGAATCTCGCGCAGCCATTTCGTGCCCATGACCTGGCCGTATTTGTTGACGCGGGTATTCTTGTAGAATTTTTCGTTGAAATAATAAATCAGACGGGCGGAGAGCATGTTGTTGTGGAACTTGTGCGTCTCAGCTATGACGGAATGGTTTGAGCTGATACACAAACAGCTCTTCCCGAATCGGAACCAACGAGTACTCGAAACGGATGTTCAGGTTGAGGTTCTTGTAAAGCCGGATATTCATGTCGGCCAGAATTGACCAGTCGCTCGTCTTGTATGTTCCGCTACGAGCAGTGGTGGTGCGGGCATAGCCGTTATAGGTCTCCTTTACGCCCACCAGACGGCTCCACGCGAAGCCCACCCCGAACGAGCATCCGGAGTAGTAGTCCTCGTAGCGCATCATCAAGGGAATCTGCACGTAGTGGAGGGTGATGTCGCACTTTACAGTCGAGTCAAAAGGCACCGACCAATCGACATCGGTGAACATTGAGGGACCGTAGTTGTCGAGGTTGAAATAGCCGGGATCGCAGTGTTTTCGTGCCCCCTTCATCGAATAGAGCATCTCCAAAGAGATCTGCCAGCTCTGTTTGCGGTCCACGGGCAAGGTGAGCCCCAAACCGCCGTTGAAGCCGATTTTGTAGTAGCCATGCACGTCGTCGCCCTCAATTTGCGCGAAGTTCGCACCTGCAATGGCAGAACCGATAAAACGTTGTGCATTAATGTCTTGCATTACAAAAACAAAGAGTAAGCAAGCCGTGAGCGCACGTATGATGTTACTTTTCATCCTTATCCAAATTTAAGCCCGCGAAGATACATTTTTTTGGAATATGCGGAGGCAAAATATGGGACTGCCACATAACCAAAAAAAATGTATCTTTGCCGATTTGAAAATTATTGGGAAATTATACATTAATATAAAAGGTAAACTATGACAGAAAAATCGAAACTTGGACTGGATTTCAACCAGGTGGCTGTGGCAAAACAGCTGGCCAAGCAGATTGCGGATCAGGTTCAGGAGTTTGTGGACGGGTACACGACCGTCACGGTGGAGCGCACATTATGCCGTCTGATCGGTATTGACGGCATCGATGAAAACGAGGTCCCGCTGCCCAACAGGGTGGTGGATTCGCTTTTGGAGGCCGGTGTGCTCAGTCAGGGCGTGCTCTACTTCATGGGCAATGCTATCCTGGAAACTGGCGCGAACCCGCAGGAGATTGCCGAGCGCATCTCCGCCGGCACGCTCGATCTGACCTCCCTGCCGCTGCATCCGCTGCCGGAAATCCAAAAGGCGATACAGCCTTACATCGAGCAGTGCCTCACCCGCATCAAGGGTAATGTGGCCAAGCGTAACGAGTACCTCAACACCATCGGTGAGGGTCCGAAACCGTATCTCTACATCATCGTGGCTACGGGCAACATCTACGAGGATGTCGTCCAAGCACAGGCTGGTGCCCGTCAAGGTGCGGACGTCATCGCTGTGATTCGTACCACCGGACAGAGCCTCTTGGACTACGTGCCTTACGGTGCGACCACCGAGGGCTTCGGCGGCACGTTCGCCACGCAGGAGAACTTCCGCATCATGCGTAAGGCCTTGGATGAGGTCGGCGAGGAACAAGGTCGTTACATCCGCTTATGTAACTACTGCTCAGGACTTTGTATGCCGGAAATCGCGGCTATGGGTGCATTGGAACGCTTGGATGTGATGTTGAACGACGCCCTTTACGGCATCCTTTTCCGCGACATCAACCCGCAGCGTACCCTTATCGACCAGTACTTCTCCCGTATCATCAACGGCTATGCCGGCGTCATCATCAACACCGGTGAGGACAACTACCTCACCACCGCTGATGCTGTGGAGGCTGCCCACACGGTGCTTGCTTCCGACCTCATCAACGAGCAGTTGGCCTTGTTGGCTGGTCTGCCTGAGGAACAGATGGGCTTGGGTCACGCTTTCGAAATGGACCCGATGTTAGAGAACGGCTTCCTGTTGGAGCTCGCGCAGGCACAGATGACCCGCGAGATTTTCCCGAAGGCTACGCTGAAGTACATGCCGCCCACCAAGTTCATGACCGGCAACATCTTCCGCGGCCATATCCAGGATGCGCTCTTCAACATCATCGGCATCTGGACGCATCAGGGCATCCAGCTGTTAGGTATGCCCACTGAGGCCATCCATACGCCCTTCATGAGCGACCGTTACCTCTCCATCGAGAACGCCCGCTACATCTTCAACGACATGCGCAGCATCGGTGAGGAGATGGAATTCCGTGAAGGCGGCATCTGCCGTGAGCGCGCCAAGACCGTCCTCAACAACGCCATCGAGCTGCTGCAGCAAATCGTCCAAGAGGGCCTCTTCACCGCTTTGGAGAAGGGTATCTTCGGCGACGTGAAGCGTCCGAAGGACGGCGGCAAGGGTCTCGCCGGTGTGGTCACCAAAGGCGACAACTACTTCAATCCGTTCATTAAGATGATGAAAGAGAGATGGTAGGATGATTCGTAGGGACGAATAATTATTCGCCCCTACATCCCCCCATTCCCTTAAACCTTAAACCTTAAACCTTAAACCCTAAACCTTAAACCAGAATGGATATAGACAATCTCCCAGTTGGGACAAGAGTGAGCCACGAGAAATACGGCGAAGGCATCGTCAGCCAGAACAACGCGATGACCTACAAAATCATCTTCGTGCGCGGCGGCGAATTGGAATTTTCCAAGGCGGCCGTGGCGTTAGAGGTGGTCGAGGCCAATGAGGTCGAGGACGACACCCCGAAGCTCAACATCCGCGAGTTCAAGCAGGTGCTGACCCAGATTCTGGTCCAGTACAACGGCATCGAATACAAGGCCGAGTTGGGCAAGAAATGGCAGGGCGGCACGATGATTCTGCAACCCGCCAACAAGGACCTCGCCCCCAAGGAGATCCCTGTGGAGACCTTCTTCCACAAAATCGTCATGATGCGCGACCGTCTGCGCGTGCTCGAGCAGAACATCAACAGCAGCAGCTCGCTCACCGACGAGGAAAAAGTCAACCTCCAGCAGTACATCTCCCGTATCTACGGCAGTATGACCTCCTTCAACGTCCTCTTCGAGAACAAAGAAGATTATTTCGTGGGGATGAAGAGTTAACCCTATGTAGAGACACACGGCCGTGCGTCTCTACAACAACCCATAACCATAACCCTTAAACCTTAAACTTTAACCCTTAAACCTTTAGAAAAATGAGCGGCGGATTATATTCAATGGATCAAAAGGACTTTGATCAGACATTAGACTTAACCAAGGTGAAGCCTTACGGTGACACCATGAACGACGGCAAGACGCAGCTGAGCTTTACGCTGCCGGTGCCCTGCGGCGATGAGGCCGTGGAGGCTGCCAAGCAGCTGCTGAAAAAGATGGGTTTCGACAACCCACAGGTCGTTTATTTCAAAGAATTGACAGACGGCTTTACGTTTGTGAACTGCTACGGTGCCTGCACGCACACCGTGGATTATACCACCATCCATGTGCCGAAGGTGGAATCGACGGTATGGTCGATGCCGGAGACGGATGATTTCATCCGCGAGCACATCGGCCGGAAGATTGTGGTGGTGGGCGCCAGCACGGGCACGGACGCGCACACGGTTGGCATCGATGCCATCATGAACATGAAAGGCTATGCCGGCCACTACGGCATTGAGCGTTACGACATGTTCGATGCCCTGAACATGGGTAGCCAGGTGCCGAACGAGGAATTCATCGCCAAGGCGGTGGAACTCCATGCTGACGCGCTGTTGGTTTCCCAGACGGTGACGCAGAAAGACGTGCACATCCAGAACCTCACCGAGCTGATTGAGATGTTGGAGGCGGAAGGCCTTCGCGACAAGCTGATTGTCGTGTGCGGTGGTCCGCGTATCACCCACGAGCTGGCCAAGGAGTTAGGTTACGATGCCGGTTTCGGTGCCAACACCTACGCCGACGACGTGGCCTCCTACATCGCTCAGGAGCTCGACAAACGGATGAACGGCTAACCCACTGTAAGAATTCGGATTAACATCGAGGAGACGTACCATGGTGCGTCTCCTTTTGTTTATAATCGCGCCCCAATTCTCCGTCTCGCAAAAATTCTGTATTTTTTGCACCAAATTTTGATTGTATGAGAAAATTCAATATTCTGGTGCTTCTTTGCTTGTTCGGCGTTCTTACCGTGTTTGCCCAAGAGGATAAGACCCAAACAACTGAACAGAAGGCCGATACAGTCCAAAAAAATGGAAGTTCGACGGGGTGATGGGGCTGAATGCAGGCGCCACGAGCCTCGTATTTTGGACGGGTGGCGGACACGAAAACGCCAATGCGCTGACGTACGCCAAACTGCACCTACTCTACTACAAGGACAATATCGCCTGGGGATCGAACCTCGACACCGATTTCGGCTTGACATGGATCGACCAGGAAGACGACCAGGTCAAAAAGTAGTCCGACGACATCAAATTCGCCACCAAATTGGGTTGGGAGTTCAAGAAAGGCTGGTATTTGACGGCTTTAGGTAGTTTCCAAAGCCAATACGCCATTGGACGCGATTACAAAAAAGGAAAATACGACCCTGTGATTTCCAAGTGGCTCTGTCCGTCCAAGACCGAAGTGTCACTGGTATCGACTGGAAGAAATCGGTAGGCGGCTGCGACTTTTCCGTCTATATCTCGCCCGTCGCGGGAACCATCACCACCGCGTACGTGAGCGATGCCACCAACATCAGGTTCACCGAAGAGTATTTGGCGGCCATGGAAGAAGCCGGGCTGCCCATTCCGGAAGACTACAACGGTTTCCGTCAAGAAATGCAGATCAAATACGGCACCTACAAGATAGTTCTGGATAATGATGGCTATCCCGCTATTGAATTGCGCAACTGCCGGGCGGAATTCGGCCTTTCTCTCAAAGGCACCCTTGCCTACAAATACAAGAATCTGACGATCGTTTCCTCGCTGTGGCTCTTCACGCCCTACCAAGGCAAAGGATTTGACATGAAGGAAGCGTTTGAGGAAGCCTACCAGCCATACGAGTTGTATTACCAATATTCTAATTTAAACCGCCATTTTGGCCGTTTCGACGTGGACTGGGACTTCCTCATCTCCTACAACTTCCTCAAAGTGCTGAACGTGACATTCAGCACCAACATGAAGTCCTACAACGGCACATTGATTAAAGACCAAAACGGCGTCGCGAAAGATCGCGTGCAATTCAAATCGGTTCTCGGTGTCGGACTCGGTTACAGTTTCTGATTACCTTCCGTGTCGTCCTTGATCAAATGCACATCGCACTGCGGGAACGGGATGGTGATGCCGGCGGCGTTGAGCGCCTCGTAAATCACCTCCTTCGAACGATCCACGTAACCGATTCTTTCGGGAACCAGCACATACTGCTTCACGGCAATGTTCACTGTCGGCCATATCGCTCACAACCACCCTGATTCCGTACTTGGGTTCCACAATCTCACGACCGTATTGATCCTTCGTGCGCACTTGCTGAATGGCCTCTGTCAGCACTTCGCGAACCTTCTTGATGTCGGTGCCGCCCACGTAGGTGATGCGCTCACGCATGGCTGCCACGCGCTTGTCCAACCAGCGCTCTTTGTAGCGGTCTAACAGATCCGAAATACAGACTATAGTGGGCAGGACGGCCAACTGGAAATACCACCAAACCAAGATGAGCAAAGCCACAAAAGTGTAGCCCGCGAAAGCAAACCCGAAGGCAATGATATAGATGAACAACGAAATCCAGCCCAACGAGGAGTCGATAGGCGTGGCTTTCCCGATTTCCCGAATACAGAAGAACAGCTGCCGCAGTACAATCAACGCCAAAACGGGCGGGAAGATGAACACCATCAATCTGTCGGGCATGAACATGATGCGGCAGGCAATGATAATCAGGGCTATCAGGAAGGTGGGGATGTAGAGCATCAGACTGTGCCGGATTTGCTCCGGTTTCACCCGCAACAACATGGACCCGCAGATGGCCACGAGCAGCCAAAGGAAGGTGTTGATATGCTTGACACCCAACTGGAAATATTCGTCACCCGTCCACAGGAAGCTGAACACCACGACATACAAGACCGTACCTCCCAAAACGGCCAGCAGTGGAAGCGTTGTTGGACACCTGCAGGTCCAGCGTATCGTTGTGATAGAGCAGACTGTCGGGCACAATTTCCTCCTCAATCTCCTCCATCATCGGAGGAAGCCGACGAAGAGCTTCGATGAGACGGCCATAACGGTCGATTTCGATGTTCAGTTCGTTTACGATGTGGTCGTATGGGCGCCGATCCTTGCTGAAGTCCTTGTATTCAGAAGAAACCTTTTTCAATGCGTAGGTCAAATCGAAAGTCATGTTCTGCTCCTGGGTATAAAGCAGGATGGAGAGGTCGTTGGACTTATTGATGACATCGAGCATCTTTTGATGCTGGCGTTCGTAATCCTCGTCAAACCGCTGCTGTGCTTTTGAGCGTTGCTGGGTGGTCATCCGCAGCTCTGTGCAAAGGTCTTTGAGCTTGTTGGTCAAAGTCTGTCCGCTCACGATGGCAAAGAGCGCGATGGCAAAAAGTGCAACTATAAGCGCCCAGCGTTTCTTTTTCATAAATCTATAATAGCTCGATTGTTTTTCTACTGTTCAATATGAAGATGCAAAAACACAAAATATATTGCAAAGTTGGGTTGCCGTATTGCGGATGACGAAACACCCAGCCCTTGCGAGGGAGAGGTTACGTTTGGCTCCTTGTCGTCGTTGGGCGAACCACCATTCCGCTGGGGATGGAGTGAGCGAGCGGAATCTCCAGCGGCGAACGGCTTACTGCAAATGATTTGCGGTTTTTCCGGGGTTCATCTGCGGCGAATGGGGTAATCATATAGAAAGTACCTCTGCCCCCACGTCCATCCTGCTGAACGCGAACAATTTCTTCCCTAGGTCTTTGAGCGATGCACCAAGGTGATACACCGTGTCGTCGATGATGAGGAAGCGGTCACACTCCCTGGCGGTTACGGACGGGTATTGCAGGTTGTGCCGTTCAATGTCTAAGGTTAGTGCTTCTGTAATACGCCGCGTGACAATCTCCGCCGTTACGCCAGCTACCCGTTTCGCCAACATTAGAAGTACCGAATCATCGATGTAGTTGTCGATGAGGATGATGCGTTCTTTTGCGGAACGGATCAGGTCGGAGACGAAAGCGTAAGCATCGAAGATCTGGCCGTCGAAAAAGATGCCTTCCACGGGCGGCAGGGCGGTGCGAACAAAAAGGCCGACTTTATCCTCAAGGTCATGAATCCTTTCTGAATGTTCCTGCAACTGTCTGTCAATACGCCGTTCTATAGATTGGATATGCTGATTGATGGTGTATCCACGAAGCAGATACTCTTTCAACACCTTGTTCGCCCATATTCTGAATCGTGTATCCCATTTGCTTTTCACTCTATAACCAACTGAAATGATGACGTCAAGATTATACAGCTTGGTTTTGTATTTTTTCCCATCTGCGGCAGTTAGTAAGAAATCCTTACATACTGCTGTCTCTTCTAACTCCCCCTCCTTGAAAATGTTTTTGATGTGTAATGTGATATTATTTCTTGAGGTCTCAAATAGCATCGCCATCTGCGCCTGCGTGAGCCACACTGTTTCCTCCTCCATACGGACCTCCAACCTTATGCTGTTGTCCGGTTGGTAGAGGATGATTTCGCCGGTGTTCGTGGTTGGTTTTCCGTTCTCTGCTGTTATTTCATTTTCTTCATAAGAGATCTTTTTTTATTTTGAGTTTTATGAATTTCCGCCGACAAACATACAAAATACTTTCGAGAAAGCCAAGAGCGAAATTAAAAAAATCAAACATATAAAAGTTGCATTTTTCGATATAAAACTTGCAGAATTTGATATAAAACTTGCAAAATTGTAAAAATGTGCGAAAAAGATTGGAATTGCTCGTTGGGTATGACGGGTGGATTTTTGGAAGAATTTGGCGGGGCGGGTGCAATAATATGGAGGCATCTGCGTCCTCGCAGATGCAGGTCACCGTACTATCCTGCCCTTGCGAGGCGGAGATTCCGCAGGCGAACGGAGTGAGCGGCGGAACCTCCTGCGGTCAACGGCTTCTGCAAATGATTTTGCGGAGCACTCCTCCGATTTTTTCCAAAAATGGGTGCTCCTCGTTCGAACACGAAAAGTCTGTATGAGCGCGCATCGGACGCTATTTGCATTTTTTTTGGCACAAAAAATGCACTTTTGTTGTTGATAATTGTCATTTTTACAATGTTGATTTTCAATAAAATATACATCCCGAAAGCTTGTTTCTCTAACAAGGAATTTGTATCTTTGCGAGGTTTAATATTACTACGATATGGAAGAAAAAGGAATGATACCTCTTGACGAAGAATATTTGATGTCGAAGATATATGTCATCAGAGGCGTGCAAGTGATGCTGGACTTTGATTTGGCGGCCATTTACGGATATACGACAACGCGATTCAATGAGCAAGTCAAAAACAACATTGAGCGTTTTGATGACGATTTCCGATTCCAACTCACTGAGTTAGAATTTAAAAACTTGATGTCGAAATTTTCGACATCAAGTTGGGGTGGCAAACGTAAATGCCCATACGCTTTTACCGAGCTGGGAATATATTCCTTGATGATGGTGCTAAAAGGCAATCTTGCTGTGAAGCAGAGCAAAACATTGATCAGGCTCTTCAAGAAATTAAAAGACTTTGCCATTCAAATACAGAACGTTTTACCAAGTACTGAATTGCAAGTTCTTGCGCTTCAAACCCAAAACAACACAGAAGACATTCGCCAAATGAAGCAGCAGATGGTGACCCGCGATGAGCTTTCCGTTGTCATTAAGGATTTCACAGACCCTACTATCAAGAAAGACTACCTGTTCTATAACGGTCAGACCGTTGAGGCCGACATCGCCTATTCGGAAATCTATTCCTACGCCAAGAAGTCAATCCATATCATCGATAATTACATCAGTTTGAAGACATTGGTTCTGCTAAAATCAGTGTCCTCCGAGGTGAAGGTCACCATTTTCAGCGACAACGTGAACCACGGCCTGCACCAGACCGAGTTCGCTGATTTCCAGAGCGAATACCCGCAGGTTGACGTTGAACTGAAATCTTCGGGCGGCATTTATCACGACCGCTACATCTTCATTGACCACGCCACTCCGAGTGAGATGATTTTTCATTGCGGAGGGTCTTCTAAGGATGTTGGTAAGCGGGTCTCTTCCATCAGCAGGGTGGAGGATGTGATGCTCTACCAAAACATAGTCGGCAGTTTGGAGAGGAATCAGGTGTTGCAGTTGTGAATCGTAGCAAAACCTGTAAACCAACGGCGAACGGAGTGAGCGGCGGAATCTCCTGCGGTCAACGGCTTCTGCAAATGATTTTATGGAGTCTCTTTACTGCCTCTCTTTTTTGAGTTCTGCCAGTTCTGCTTCAAGACGCGCGATCCGTTCCTCATTGTCGTTTTCCCGCTTCACAGTGTGCTTGAGTTTGAACATGGCGAGATTCAGCTCAACGGAGGTCTCGCTGCTTTGAATCGGAAGATTGTCTGCCAGTAGCTCCGCCGCCAGCTGTCCACCGCGTTGCATCAGCGATTGCTGCGCCGATTTGTCGTCCTTGTGTTGCGACACTTCGGCAATCACCTGAGCGAGTTCACGCAATTTCGCGTAAGCTTCCACAATGGCGATGGTGGTTTCCACAGCTTTGGGGCTTTTCAGGATGGTGGCCAGCATGTACAACCCTTTTTCCGTAAAAGCTTTAGGGTTTACAGTTGAGTGCTTTTGTTTTTCGAACCGGTGGAAATTTTCCACCAGTTCATTCTTCTCGGAGGCATCCAATTCAATAATGTAGCCTTTCGGAAATTTCCTCGGATTGTTTTTGACCGCCTTGTTGATGTCACGAGTCTCTACATCGTAGAGCTCAGCCACATCAGAATCCAGAATCACCTGCTGGTTTCTCAGGGTGATCATTTTGTCTTCCATATCCATAATGTTAGTCATAACAATTTAATTTTAGTAATAAAACATATTAATAATTCCAGATAGCAAACATACAAAATCTTTTCGAGAAAACCAAGAGCGAAATTAATTTAAATTGTTAAAAATCAAACATATAAAAGTTTCATTTTTCGATATAAAACTTGCAGGTTTCGATATAAAAGTTGCAAAATTGTAAAAATGTGCGAAAAAGATTGGGATTGCTCGTTGGGTATGACGGGTGGATTTTTGGAGGAATTTGGCGGGGAGGGACGCATCACTATGGAGGCATCTGCGTCCTCGCAGATGCAGGTCACCGCAACACCCAGCCCTAGCGAGGCGGAGATTCCGCCGGCTCCTGACGTCGCCTGCGGAATGGTGCGCCGTGCAAGGGGTGAAAAAGAGAAACAAGGGCGGCGGGGAGTGCTTGCCGTTGCCGGAGACTGTCCGATGCCGCCATAGTTTTCCCTCATAGCGTAACAGGCGAGCCACCATTCCGATCTTTACAATACCCTTTTTGCGCAAAAAAGATTGAGCGGAAAAGAAAAATGATTCGAGAATAGTTCCGATAAATCTATAGTTCCTGTTCTTTGCCAATTCTTTTCTTCAGCATTTCTATTTCTTCCTGCTGCAAACGATAAGCCTTGACAGCCCGTTGCTTTAGGTTTTCATAGGCGGCTTTCCATTGGGATGCCTCTTTCTGGGCAGCAGCAAGCTGCTGCTGAAGCAGCGGAACGCTGCGTTCCAGTTCCGCCAGACGGTCGTCTTGCTGCTGGCGGTAGTTGCTGCGGGCTTTGTGCATCCGCTCTTTCACGCCTCCTTCCTTGATGAAAGTTTGTTCCATTGTCTTCATGTAGCGGTTCATCATCACGTCCACTTGGTAGCACAAGGTGAGGCCGACGTTGGCCATCTCCTCGGCAGTCCACTTTTGGAAATAAGGCTCGTAGTCGCTGAGGGTGTTGTGCGTTTTGGTGAAGTCCTGCATAGGTTGGAAACGCTTGTCAGCGGGGGTCCAAATAGGCAAATGGCGGGATTTGAGATAATCACCGAAATCCTGACGTAGTTCGCCAATGCTCCCTCTGGCAACATTCATCAGTCTCAGCTCCATCTCGTTGGACATCTTTCCATCCTCTGCCCCTTCCACAATGTTCTGTTTCCCCGAGCGTGCTGCCTGGCGCATCTGGTCCACGGTGCGGTCTCCGTATTTAGGCAGGAACCGCTCACAAAACACGTAAGTGAGTTGGTAAAGGACTTCCGTTTTCTGATAGAACCGCAACTCCTTCCAGTTGGTCACTTGGCGGAAAAAGCCCGGCATTTCTTGTTGTACATCTTGATTCATAGGTTTGTTTTTTCACGGGTAACGTAGCAGAGAGTCCAATATTGTGTATGCAGTGAAAGTAGATAAAAGAATAACTTCCAGAACAGCCGGTAGCAGCAACACGTAAAGAGGCTGTGGTGCTAATTCTGAAAGTTTAGAAAGTGGTTACTCTGAATCTTTTCCCGCCCCAAGAAGGGTGTTGTACCAACCACCAAAGGACGCTGCAAAGAAACAAAAAATTCGGATACGAAAAACGTGCATTAACAACAAATTTGTTCATTTGTATTCAAAATTAGTGGAAGAGCTGAGGTCTTGTCAATGATGACAATAATTAACGCATCTGATTGTTAATGCAATGTAGAAAAATCTAAAATATGGAGACGAAGAAGTTTGGAACAATAGACGGGTATTTATTAGCAGATGTGGCGACGGTAGTAACAGTATTGCTGTTTGTTTGCTTCATAATAAGCAAGTCAATGGAAGGATGGTTCCCGATACCAATGGCCGTTACTGGAGCCTCGCTTGTATATTCAATGTTTGTGTCAAGATCAGTGGTGAAAAACAAAACTATGTCACCGATTTTGGCCAAAGATGAAAACAGCGATACCCTTTATGTTGTTCAAGCCGGAGATGTTGTAAAACACATTGACGGAATAAAAGCCAACGGCATTGTCTATAAAATACCAGACGGTGCTCATGCGGTTCTGAAAGAAGACGGTATTTATGTAAGATCATTTTGGGCAAAATTTGTTTATAAATACAGAGGTGGCATAATGGACACGCCTGAGGACTGCAACTGGGAACCACTATTCAACGCTAGTTGTGAATAGCTTTCAAAAGTTTTGTACCTTTGCAGTCTGAAACAGTCTTCACGATCTTCCATGCCAGGCTGCGGCTGTTGTGAATAGCTTTCAAAAGTTTTGTACCTTTGCAGTCTGAAATGCCAAAATCGTAATCGTAGAGATATGGAAAAACAGATCATAACCGGACCGTTGGACATAGCGCAGCGGATAGCGCTTGAGGAGTACATGTACAACAAGATAAAGGATGCCATGCGGTATGATGGGAAATGCGTGGCCTGGTATGAGCTCTCGGAGATGAGCGACTTTTTCGACATAGACGAGCTCTGGGACGACAATGGCAAGCAATGCGATGTGCTCGATACGGAAGAACGCAGGTATATGATGGATGATGAGAATGAGTGGGATATTAGGTCAGCCTTTGTTAATGCAAGAGACAGGGCATGCAGAGAGAAAATAAAAGAAGACAACCCTATTCTGGGCGCAATGTTGTATGGTATTTGATACTTGGATGGTTGAAACGGTAAAACATCGCTGCCGTTTTATACAACGTTATTTAATAACCGTATCTTTGTAAAAAAGCAAAGATATGATTTACGGTTACATTCGCGTCTCCTCCGATAAGCAGACGGTGGAGAACCAACGCTTTGAGATTAACAACTTCTGCTTGAAAGAGAACCTGCACATTGACGGCTGGATTGAGGAAACCATCAGCGGAACCAAGAATTATGACAAACGGGAGCTGGGGCGGCTGTTGAAGAAAGTTCAGAAAGACGATTTGATTATCTGTGCCGAGCTGTCCCGATTGGGCAGAAGCCTTTTCATGATTATGGAAATCCTGAGCCTTTGTATGAAGAAAGAATGTCGGGTGTGGACCATCAAGGACAATTACCGTCTTGGTGACGACATCCAGAGCAAGGTGCTGGCATTTGCTTTTGGATTGTCGGCAGAGATTGAAAGAAACCTCATCAGCCAGCGGACGAAAGAGGCGTTGGCGAGAAAAAAGGCAGACGGTGTTGTTTTGGGACGGCCTGTTGGCAAGAAGACGGATGAAAAAAAGTACAAGCTCTACCCCAAGAAAAACCTAATATCGGAATTGTTGAAGGCTGGGATATCACGACGAAAAATAGCTGTCATCTGCAAAGTGGACCGCAACACTTTGTGTCGATTTGTAAACACTTTTTTGAAGGAAGAATAGGAGCGATTATGTGGAGACACATGCTGTTAATTCTGAGTTCGATTCCTTCGAAACTTGGTCTATTTTGACCGACATTGAGCGATCCATCAAAGCAAAGATTGAATCCGTTGGCACACCATTGAAAGATTGGGATGTTTCCATCAACTATGGAATAAAGACAGGGTTCAATGATGCTTTTATTATTGATTCGGCAAAAAGGGAGCAAATACTTTCCAATTGCCAGAGTGATGAAGAGCGTGAAAGAACGTCCGCAATCATTCGACCAATATTAAGGGGACGGGACATCAAGCGTTATAGTTACAATTGGGATGAGAAGTATATCATTGCGACATTCCCGTCAAGACAGTATAATATAGATGATTATCAATCACTTAAATCATTTCTTCTTGGTTTTGGAATGGAGCGATTGGAGCAAACAGGCAAAGAGTATTTTATTGATGGAGAAAAGGTAAAAGCAAGAAAAAAAACGAATAATAAGTGGTTTGAAACACAGGATAGTATCAGTTATTGGGACGAATTTTCGAAGCCAAAAATTATTTATCCGAATATGACCAAGTTCCTTCCTTTTGTGTTTGACACCAAGGGGTTTTTGACAAACCAAAAGTGTTTCATTGTGACAGGAGAGAAGCTCGGATTCTTAACAGCATTTTTAAATTCTTCTCTTTTCAAGTTCTGTTTTGCAAACAAATTCCCTGAATTACAAGGAAAAACAAGAGAATTGAGCAAAATCTTCATGGATGACATTCCTGTGATTAGCGTTTCTGTAGAGCAAGAACAACGATTTGCAACTCTTGTCGAGGATATACAAAACGATTATACTCAAGAAAAGGCTATAATAATAGATAAGCAGATTTTTGACCTTTATGGTTTAACTAAAGAAGAACAGTTATATATTGGTTTTATTGATTTTGGAGAAAACTGATTTCTTCTTCTGATAAACCGTATAGTTCACACATCAATTTGTCAGTCTTGGCGTCTCTGTCGCTATCAGTTAGAGATGAAGATAGTAATTCGTCAAAGGCCAATTCTTGTTCAGTCGTTATCTTTGGAATAGGTATTTTTTCAACAAACATGGGTTTGTATTCAAAAAATCCGCCGTTACGAACGACTCCAAGTGTTCGAATGTAATAATCTACCACTTTGGAATTAAGTGCAGCCAATAGATATCTGTTACCAGGCACAATCATGCAAGAGGGGGCGTTTATGAACATGTTTTCAGGCGCTAGTGCATAACTCCCAGATGTGTTCAAATTTCCCCATACGATTTTTGGCTTCGAAAATTCGTCCATATAGGCGCAATTTCGAAGGTTATAAGGAGAGCCGCCTTTGTCAGCTCTGGACTCTATCTTATCCCAATAATAATCAAGATGTTGCTTGATAGCAGGGTAGTCCTCTATATGAATGCGCTCCAATTTGCCTTTAATACCGTTATGGGTGTTGATCAGCCACAAATCAGCCCAATTATACTTGTACCGTGCTACATCCCGTCCGCGAAGAATTGGTCGAATGATTGCGGACGTTCTTTCACGCTCTTCTTCATCAGCGCAATTATCAAGGATTTCGTTTCTTTTCTCTGAGCTGATGATAAAAGCATCGTTATAACCAGTCAAAACACCACGGTATATTTCTACATCCCAGTCTTTAAGAGGAATACCAACTGATTCAACTTTAGTTTTGATACTTAGTTCAATGTCGCTTAGTATGGTCCAAGCATCTTTACCAAAGATGGAGTATTGTGTATGTGTCTCCACATAATCGCTCAGTTTCCCGATGTCAAAACCATCTTCAACCGAGCAAGCAAGTGTTTTCTTCAAATTGTTTCTTTTTATCAGAGATAGTATGTTTACAAGAACAGTTGCCGAATCAAATATTTTGTTGTTGGCAAAATCAATCAACAAGATCGGGTCGCATTGATTGGCAAGAAATTCACGCAGTGATTCACCATATCCCGCTCTCATCCACTTGTTTGAAGTAATAAACGACAACAAAGCTCCAGGCTTCAACAATGCCATGCCCATTTCGTAGAACAGACAATAAATATCGCCAGTGCGCTCGTAGGTTTGGTAATTCATTTTTTGGAGTGCATCGGCATCCGCACCCATTTTTTGAAGCTGTATGTACGGCGGATTGCCAATAACACAATCAAATCCGATGAACTTGCCGTTTTCATCCAACACTTCAGGGAACTCAATGCGCCACTCGAAAGCATCTACAAAAACCTTGTTGTCACGGATCTCATCAATCTCTTTTTGAATTTTGTCTATCTTGACCTGCAATTCCTTTGCCTTTTTGTCACGCGCAGCCTGTTCTTTCTTGCTGATTTCAAAAAGTTGTGGGGCTGTCAGATTGTCCAGTTCGCGTTGCAATTGACGCTTGCTCTTCAGTTTGGGATCGTTCAGCCCAATTTGAGTGCGAAGGTTCCCTTTAATTTGCTTCAAGTAATCCACAAGTTTCCGTTTCTCCTCTTTGCTGTGGGCGTTTTTGTAATCATTGACCGCCCTATAATATTCACTTATAGAAATACCATTTTTGCGGAGTATGTCAGAAATGTCCTGATTCAAGTCAAAACGGTGTAACAGAGAATTACCCTCCTTGATGTTGATGTCAATGTTGGGAAGTGTCTCTAATTCAGTGAAATTGCTTTCTTTTGTATAATAGGCGTTCTTCAGCAGTTCAATCCAAAGGCGGAGACGACAAATGTTTACAGCATTCGGGTTCAAGTCCACTCCGAAAAGACAGTCTTCTATGATTTTGCGCTTTTCGTTGAAAAGCGTCTCTTGAACACGTTGGCTTTCAGGATTGCCAGGGGTATAAGAGAAAGGATTACCCTCCTCATCAGAAACGAGCAGTTCATCATTCTCTATATCAATGCTATAGTCTTGTTTTTTGATGCGTCTTCCAGATCCGTCAACCAAAATACCGAGATCGTATTTGGTACGGATGATTTCGTTAAGGACAGATACTAAAAAGTGACCGGAACCGACAGCGGGGTCACAGATACGCAGGGAATCTACAATGGCATTGGCGAGAGCAAGGTCTTCTATATCTTTGTTCTTAAGGTCATCGTAGTCTTTGCAGTTCCAGTTCATTTCTTCATTGAAACGTCTAACTATTGTTTGTCGGATAGCTTCGCGGCTCATGTACATGGTGACAGCACCCGGCGTAAAGACGGAACCATCCTTGTGACCGTTGATTTTCTCGAAGATTAAGCCGAGAACTGAGGCGTTGATAAGCGTCTTAGCTTGCTCTTGAACTTCTTCTGTCCCTTCGCTTGCAAAATCATATGCATCAAGAAATTCAAGCAAATAGCGAAGCGTTGGGAGCTGCTTATAGCGAGGCTTTTGTCCATCTTTGAGGACGGTGCCAGTATAAAGGGGAAGTTCACTGTTTTCAAGGTTGCTGATACGAATTGCGTAACGTTCCAAGTGGCTAATCTCAAACAGTGAGCTATTCAAATACGGAACCTTGCCATATTTAGCATTGATAGTGTCGGAACGATCTGCAACACGTTTGGCCAGGACTTGGAAGAAGAGTTTGTTAAGCTCATCATAATCAGGAATCAAGGTGGTTCGCATAAACGCGTAACTTTGGTCCCCTTTGTGGTATTTTACAAGTTGTGCCTCGAGAAGCTTCAGAAACAATACGCGGTTCACCCAATTGATAGTTAGGGATAAAGCTATGTTGAAGAGTTGCTCTTCACGAGTCTTTCCGTAATAATAGCGCTCCTCAACATTGTCAATACAGTCTTCTGCGTCTAATATGTTGATAGCATTTTCAAGAAGGGAAGCTGGATAGCGTTCGTTCTGTTTCCGCCGTGTAATAATGCGCTTATGGCTGTCTTTTTCTTCCACCTCTTCCAGTCCTATGATGTACAAAAGTTCGCTATAGAACTTGGTGTTGAGAGAGTTACTGTCGTTTTGGAAGCGTTTTTTCAGAAGATGTTCTGGACTGAAAAACTTGAACAGCTCTATGAGGCGCTTATCATTGCCTGTGTCAAGGGGAATTTTGTATTTCTGGATATCGAACCAAGTGAATGTCAACTGATCCAGCACTTTGGCAATAAAATCAGCGGCTATCTCTTTGTAGAAAAAGTCAGTCTTTTCAGAGGTCAATTCCCCCGCACTATATTCTTCAAAACGTTTGATGAGTTTCTTGTTGGAGTAGAATAAGCGTTCGAACTCCTGTGCGTCGAAAACAAAAAACTCATTAACATTGGTGACCACAAGCTGTTTGAGCTGGAAGTTTTTCTTTGCATGACGCTCCCGGAGGTAATAAAGAAGCAATTCTTGCAAGGCTTTGCGGTTGAGATCTTCCTTTGTAATCATTTCAGATTTGTTAGTCGGCGTCTTAACCTCGAAGATAACACCGACTGGGTCATCTATGCTACTACCAAGATGGATAGCGCAGTCGATATCGCCGTTGGGTGACACTTTGTAAGTTTGCCCATAGAACGACATTTTCAGGAAATCCATCAAATCTCCTTTTAGCTTTTCTTCTCTGTTCACGGAGGAAATCTGTTCATAAAGGAAATGCAACTGTTTTTTGAAATTATCGAAGGCGGCGCGGTCAACAGGGATTTGCCGGTATGCCTTGTTCAACGACTTGGTAATGGTAAGTTCTAACATATCAATGATTTGGCATTACACATTCAATCTGCAAAAATAGCATTTTCCGCTATATAATCTGCAAAAAACGCAATGTTTTTTGCATTCGGGATGAGAGGGGATAGGACGGGTACGCATGACGCAAAATCATTCCGGATCACGGTTTGAACAGTATATGGCAAGTCCTTCCCAAGTACTACCCAAGTACTTCGCAAGTCCAAGCAAGCCCTTTTGACTTGGGTAGGACTTGGGTACACCTTTGGAACGAGGGTGCTGGTAGGGTACTGGGGCTTGGGGAACAGTTTCTGCCAAATCTCGTGTCGGAATTTAACAATTCAACGTCGAATTGTTAAATCGAAACTCGCATTCCTTTGAAAACCAGCTGGATAAAAATTTCTCAAAACTCTTGACAAACGCTTCGTTTTGTTGTATCTTTGCAACATAGAATTCTTTGAACCTATAAACGAAATTTATAACAGTATGGAACAGAATATAGACTTACGACAAAACGGTGAAATCATCCTCTACCAACCCGACAACAGCATCCGGCTGGAGGTGCGGATGGAGGAGGAGACCGTGTGGTTGAATCGACAGCAAATGGCCACGTTGTTCGATAGAGACATCAAGACAATTGGCAAACATATAAACAACGCCTAAGCCAAGAGTTACGAGGATTATCAACTGTCGCAAAATTTGCGACAGTTCAGCAAGAAGGGGATCGTCTAGTGAATAGAGATATCGAATACTTTAATTTAGATATGATTCTCTCTGTTGGATACCGAGTTAAATCACAAAAAGGCATCCTGTTCCGCCAGTGGGCGAACGCTGTGCTGAAAGAATACCTCCTTCGCGGTTACGCAGTCAACCAGCGGATTGAGAGATTGGAACAGCGTGTCAGCAAAACTGAGGAACAAATCGGCCTCTTCGTCCGAACAGCACTACCACCAAAAGAGGGTGTATTCTTCGACGGCCAGATCTTCGACGCCTACGCTTTCGCCTCCGACTTGATTCGCTCGGCTCGTGTGCGCATCATCCTCATTGACAATTACATCGACGAATCTGTGCTGCTGTTGCTGTCGAAACGGGGAGAGGATGTTTCAGCGGAGATTGTCACCCGAAAGGTCACGGAAACGCTGAACCTCGACCTCGAACGCCACAACCGTCAATACCCGCCTGTGATTGTGCGTGAATGCGACCGCTACCACGACCGCTTTCTCATTATCGACGACACAGTCTATCACCTCGGCGCATCACTCAAAGACCTCGGCAAAAAGCTGTTTGCGTTCAGCAGGATGGAAGTAGGGGCGGAGGAGATAATGGGGAAGATAGGACGTTGAATCTTGGGAACATGGGGGCTGGTGGCTTCGAACAGGCGTCTTTTTCTTCGATGTTCATCTTTTTACATTTCTAACTGCCTGATACTCAATGTGTGGATTGCGTGATGGGTTCGTGATACTCATCAACAAACCCTACACCTTTCCCACCATTGTATCTTTGCCGTCGAAATCAGTTCGCGAACGGTTTCGGACGTTCTTTGACATGTTGTTTAGAAGTTAATTAAAGGGGAAAAAGATGGGCGATTACCGTTGTCTTCCCAAACTGCGGGACGCAGTTTGCTCCATACCCTTGCCGCCGCCATTGCATGATAAAACACGTAGAGACGCGCCATGGCACGTCTCTACAGTGTTTTCGGTGAACAAATTCCCCTGCTTTATGCTAAGCACGGGGTGATATCGTATTCAAATACGGTGCCGGGGACGACCTCCTCGGGCTCCTTGCCGTGACGAAGCACGATCATGTTGCGCGTGCCCTTCAGGGTGATGCGCTCGTGATCGACCCACAGGGCGGTGCCTTCACGCAACCCCACGACGGTCTTCTCCTTGTTTACGGCCAAGTACTCGTTCAGGCGCACCTGACGGGTCTCGCCGCCGTGACGGATGCGGTCGTTGATCTCCTCCGGATAGGGGTCGATGTAGTGCGGGTTAATCTGGAACGGCACCAGGTCGAGGCAGTCGAAGCTCTCGGGCATCACGATGGGCATGTCGTTGGTGGTGCAGAGCGTCGGGCAGGCCACGTTGGAGCCCGCGCTCCAGCCCATGTAGGGCGTGCCTTCCATCACCTTGCGGCGGATGGGCTTGATGAGTTTGTTGCGGTGCAGCTCGGCCACCAAGTGAAAGGTGTTGCCGCCGCCCACCATGATGAATTTGGCATCGTTGACCGCCGCCACGGGGTCGCTGACCTCGTGAACGGAGGCCACCTTCTTGCCGAATTTCTCGAACACGCCACGCACGCGAGCCGTGTAGCTGTCGTAGCTTTCGGGATAGACCTTGCCACCCACGTCCACGCCGGCGTACGGCACGAACAGGATTTCGTCAGCCGTACCCTGCAGGAATTCTGCGATCAGCGGCTGGCACCAGCCCAGGTAGGGCTCTTTGTAGTTGGTTGAATTGCTTATCAGTAATAGCTTCATAATCTTTTCTTTTGGTGAACCCCCACATTGCGCTCCTTCGTCGCTTATGTGGGGTTAATTGCACTTCGTGCGTTTTGCCTCTTCGAGGCTGCTTAATGAATAATTTTTAATTTAAATCTGATTATAAGGCTTCAATAACCTATAACCAATAACCATTAAATCTGCGGGCCGAACGGGATCAGTGCCTTGCCCTCCTCAGTGTCGCTGAAGTTGGCGAAGTTCTTGATGAAGGCTGCGGCCAACTCGTCGGCGTTCTTCTTGAAGGCGGCCTTGTCTGCCCAGCTGTTCTCGGGATTCAGGATGTTGTCATCGACGCCGGTGACGTGTTTCGGAATCACCAAGTTGAAAGGCTTCACGATTTCGGTTTCGCAGCTCTTGAGCTCGTCGTTGAGGATGGCCGTGATGATGGCGCGGGTGGCCTTCAGGGAGATGCGCTCGCCGACGCCGTAGCCGCCGCCAGCCCAGCCAGTGTTCACCAAGTAGGCCGTGGCGTTGTGCTCTTCGAGCTTCTTGGCCAGTTCCTCAGCGTATTTCGTGGGATGCAGCAACAGGAAGGCTGCGCCGAAGCAGGAGGAGAAGGTCGGCTGCGGGGTCACGATGCCGCGCTCGGTGCCGGCCAACTTGGCGGTGTAGCCGCTCAGGTAGTAGTACATGGTCTGCTCCTTGTTGAGGATGGAGACCGGCGGCAGCACGCCGAAAGCGTCGGCGGAGAGGAAGATGATCTTGCTGGGATGGGTGCCGCGGGAAACCGGACGCACGATGTTGTCGATGTGGTAAATCGGGTAGGAGACACGGGTGTTCTCGGTCTTCTCGGCGGAGTTGAAGTCGATATTGCCTTCCGCATCCACCACGAGGTTTTCCAACAGCGCATCGCGACGGATGGCGTGGAAGATGTCGGGCTCTTTCTCCTCGCTGAGGTTGATGCACTTGGCATAGCAACCGCCCTCGAAGTTGAAGACGCCGTTGTAGCCGTGCTCGTCGTCGCCGATGAGGGCGCGGTTCGGGTCGGTGGAGAGGGTCGTCTTGCCGGTGCCGGAGAGGCCGAAGAAGATGGCGGTGTCGCCGTTCTTGCCTTCGTTGGCCGAGCAGTGCATGGCAGCCATTCCGCGCAACGGCAGGAAGTAGTTCATCACGGAGAAGATGCCCTTCTTCATCTCGCCGCCGTACCAGGTGCCGCCGATGAGGGCCATGCGCTCCGTCAGGTTGAAGGCCACGAAGACCTCGCTGTTCAGCCCCATCTCTTTCCAGTCGGGGTTGGTGGTCTTGCCGGCGTTCAGCACCACGAAGTCGGGCTCGAAATCGGCGAGTTCCTCCTCAGAGGGACGGATGAACATGTTCTTCACGAAGTGGGCCTGCCAAGCCACCTCCGACACGAAGCGCACCTTCATGCGGGAGTTCTCGTTGGCGCCGCAGTAGCCGTCCATCACATAGACCTTCTTGCCGGAAAGCTGCTTCTGGCAAAGCTTGCGGAAGTGCTCCCAGGTCTTGTGGTCGATGGGCTTGTTGTCGGAACCCTTCTTGTTGGGGTCGAACCACCACACGTTGTCCTTCGTGTTCTCGTCTTTCACAATGTATTTGTCTTTTGGCGAGCGGCCGGTGAAGATACCGGTATCGACCGAAAGGGCGCCCGACTTGGTCTGGTAGGCCTTCTCATAGCCCGTCAGTGCGGGGTTGGTCTCGTGTTTGTAGAGTTCGTCGTACGACAGATTGTGGTAAATCTCAACGGGGTTTTCCACACCCAGGGCTTGCAATTCTGCTCTTAAATCTTTCATATTTTATGGGGTTTGGTAAAATTTTTTCGAGGTTGCAAAGATATGTTTTTTTTATGTATGTCACACACCGTAGAGCCGTCATAATATGGCGGCTCTACATAAACATTAACGTATCACCACGACTTTCTCTGCCGGACGGTTACCGACGATGACGATATAGACGCCGGAAGGCAAATCGCTGTTGCGGACGCTTCTGCCGTTGACATCGAAAATGCTGACGGTTTCACCTTCGGCACCGTCAACTACAATGCAGCTGTTTTCGACACGAATCTTGACTTCGGGAAAATCCTCCTCATGGATGCCTGCGCCACAGTCCTCAATGATTTCCGCGAACTCACTCCAAATTGGATCAGCGATATACACATTTCTGGTACCACAGGGAACGACAACGATGGAATTATACGTGAAGAAGGTGCTGTCTGTGAGAGGCCCCACACCCGGAGGATATGCACTCTTCACAAAGAGGGTATCAATATTCGGGCAATGATTGAAGGCTTGCTCACCGATAGACCAAATACCATCCCCGAGGGTGACCGTCGAAAGGGATCTGCAGCCATAAAACAACTCACCAGGAACTTCTCCTATCGATCCAGGCAGACTCGCCGTGACAATGCTATGGCAATCTCCGTATGCAACAACGCCCAAATAGGTGAGGCTCTCCGGGAGAATGAGGGGGATGGCGAGCAGACTGTCGAACTGGAATGAATAATCGCCTATTTCCTTCAGCGTTGAGGGGTAGTTGATGGTGGTAAGGCTTGTGCATTCTCTGAAGGCACAAGATCCGATGGTTTCCGTGCCCTCGTGCAGGGTGACAGAGGCGAGATTGCTGCATTGGTTAAAGCACCACTCGTCGATAACGCTTACGCTGCCAGGAACGTCAACAGACTGAAGATTGCTACATCCATAAAAAGCGGCAGTGCCAAGAGTTGTCAGACCATTAGGGAATGACACAGACTGGAGTCCCGTACATTCGAAGAAAGCTTGGTTGCCAATGGTTGTCAAACCATCAGGAAGGAATATGGACTGGAGGCTATTGCAATGGTAGAAAGCCCTGTAGTTGATTTGCTCAAGGCTCAAGGGGAAAGTGACCGACGCGAGCTGCGGGTCGTTCCAGAAACACCGGCTAGACAATTCGGTGGCACCCTCTGGGACAGTGAATGAGGTCAGGCTGAAGCACTTGCCGAAGGCGTACTCGCCGAAAGCGGTGACGGAGGAGGGCAATGTGATGGAGGTTACCAACTCGCAATTGTAGACGGCGTCGTGGCCTACCTCAGTGACGGCGTGCATCGTGCCGCCGAAAGGCACCGAGTCGGGCACCACCACGGCTCCCGACGGCTCGGTGTAGCCGGTCCAGGTGGCATCGTTCGTCTCGTCGTAATCCGGCCACAGCGGCGGAACCACCACGGCGTTGCCGGTCGAGTCGATGATGTAGTACAGCGTGTTGCCCTGATAAGCATAGCTGAAGACTGAATCCTGGGCCTTCACGCCCTGCCAAAGAGACATTGTCATCACAAGAATAGTCGCAAGTAAAACTTTTTTACTCATGATAATACAACTTTGTTGGTTTATAAGATGTGACAAAAGTAAAGCCGCAAAAGTACATTTTTTCTTTACACAATACGTAGGGTCGAATAATTATGTTATTTCCTACAATACCAAAAAGTTCCTGCGCGATGTGACGCGGCAAATCACAGAATGATGAATAGATTACGGGGACTTGTCGCGGTTAATAAAAAGTGAAAAAAAGCCGCCTGCCAATTCGTCTTTTTTGTACTTTCGCGCGCTTTTTTTAACACCATTAACCTATAAGAGAATATTTATTTCTGAAAAGAGAAAAACGTTCTGTTTAATGCTGTTTGCATTCTGTTTGACCACCGCGGTCCATGCGCAGTCTCAAAATGTTACGGTTACGGAATGCGATACGGTTATCGATTGCGACAACCTCAAGTATCCGACTGTGCGTCTTGGCAATGTCTGTTGGATGAGTAAGAATCTGGCTACGGAATCGTGCGTGGTCTTGGGCAACGTGTATGCGTACGAGAGCATGCAGCATCCTGATGTGGCTGAAAACGTGGCTGCGTACGGGCGCCTTTACGATGCGGCTGCCGTCATGCAGGATGGCAGTATGGATGCTGACGGCCGTATGCAGGGCATCTGTCCCGACGGCTGGTATCTGCCTACTGTGGCCTATTTTGAGCAGCTGAGGGCCAACTATACTGCAGATGATTTGCGCTCTGTCACGGGCTGGGTCAACGTTGTAGGCAACAATAGCACGGGCTTTTCCTGGAACGCTTCGGGAATCTACAACGGCATGACAAGCCGTTTCGAGGACCTGCTCTCCGGCGGGTATCTGTGGGCTGTGGAAATTGTGAACGGCACACCGGTACTTACCATTTTTGAGATGCCGTGTCATTGTAATGATTTCATCCATTTGGATAACACCGTAAACATCTGCGCGAGTGTGCGCTGTGTGAAAGAGGTTGATAATCCTACGCCCGAGCCGGAACCTCAACCCGAACCACAACCCGGGCCCGAACCCCAACCCGAAACTTTCGTCTGCGGCACCTCCAAGATAAAGGATGCTGACGACAACCACTACGAGACTGTGCAAATAGGCGAGCAGTGCTGGACCAAGACCAACCTGCGCACCACGAAATATCGTAACGGCAGTGCTATTTCTAATCAGATTGGAACAACGGTCCCCGCTTACTATCGGTTGAGTGAAACCGATAAAAACAGTGACATCGTTAAACAGACCACTGCCCCGGACTCCATCTTTGGTTTCTACTACAACGGATATGCCACCGTTGGTAACAATCTCTGTCCCACGGGCTGGCATGTGCCGGACACCAACGATTGGAAAGATCTCATCAGTAAGCGCATCCCGAATATTGGTGCGACAACGACAATTCGAATTTGGCCAAAGCGGTGGCTTCCCGGAATTACTGGTTTAATGTTGAAACGCCCCCCATAACATATACCATTAATAATGATGCCGTTGCCAGACCCTGCAGCCCGCAATATCAGGGTTCGGACTATCTCAACGATGCCTCCTATTTCTCCGCCGTTCCTGCTGGAGCGTGGTACGACAATCTCGGAGGTAATATAGATACCGTTACGGGTTTGGGTGGACGCGAATTTGATCCAGGTAAGGATGCGCATTTCTGGTCTTCTTCAACTCAACCGGGTTCAGATTCCACGGGATATTTCTTCCGTCTTGGAATGGTCACGTACGATGTGGTAGCCCTTGCTTACGACGCTCTGAAATACGGCCGTTCGGTCCGCTGTCTGCGGGATGAGCCGGTGTCTGAGAATCAGACGTTCTCCGACGACACCAAGTTCTTCGGTTATTTCGCTCGCCGTCTCCGCGATTCGGAATAGAATAGACTTGAAACTTGAAAGTTGAAAAGAGGGGTGTGGCTGAGGTGCTGCGCCCTTCGTTTTTGCATCCTCCAGCCTTCGAGGGTTGTCAAAAACATTTCCTCCCAAAACGGGCAAGAAGCAGGAAACAGTGCGTTTTTTGCCAAAAACATTCAGTTAATTGCAAAAAAATCAACATTCAAAAAAATATTAACAACACGGCGGATTGTATTAATAAAAAGTATATCTTTGCGGCGTTAATTTAAGTACTCATTTAAATTTGTAATCATGGACAAAGAAATTACGCTAATGGAGCCCGAGCTGCCGCAACTGAGGCAGATGGTCCAGAAAAACTCCGAAAGAATCGACAAGCATGAAATGACAATTAGCAGAATGCTTATGGAAAACGCCGAACAATCCCGGAAAATCAGCGAATGCGACGAATGGGCTGAGAGATCCCGCATAGAGTGCGAACGCTGGACGAAAAACATGAGAAAGACGTTAGATGAAATCGCACAAATCTCAGAAGCTTCCGAGCAGAGCAGTCGGGAACTGAAAGAAATGATTAAGGAGACGGACAAGCAAATTAAGGAGACGGACAAGCAGATTAAAGAGACCTCTATGGAGGTAAAAAAACTTTCCCGCCAACTAAGCGGCACCACAGGCCATATCGTGGAAGGTCTGGTGAGTTCTTCTGTGGAGAAGATTTTCAAAGAGGCTGGTCTCGAACTGCATAATAGTGGTAAAAACCTAAAAAGAAAGCTCAAAGCCGAGAATATTGCGATGGAGGTGGATGTCCTGCTCAGCAACGAGACAATGGCCGTCCCTATCGAGGTCAAGACGAACTTCACCAAGGAAGAATTGTACAGGTTTCTGCATCAGATGGGCCTTTTCCGGAAACTTTTCCCCGAGTTGGCCGACAAAAGGGTTGTCGCTGCCGTCGCCGCCGTCAACTATGAAAGAGAGGTCGCCGAACTCGCCCACAAAGAGGGATTGCTGGTTATCCGAGTCAGTAGTGACGACATTTTCTCCCTTGATCCGTTTGATGAGAAAGGCTTGAGACAGTTTTGACGTGGTAGAGACGCAAAATTTTGCGTCTCCACACATTACGGTATCACTACCTTTAGGCTTTGCGGCAAGATACGGACGTCGAGAAGCGCGTCCATCATGACCGGTTCCCCGTCGATGTTCACCACACCGGCGGAGGGTCGTTCCACGGTGATGTGTGCCGACTGTATTTCCGTGAGATAGCGGGATCGGTCGAGGTGCCCGTGCATCAGCATACCCACGAAGGCGGGAATGACGGGCAGGGGCGGGCGGCTGAGGATGCAGGTGTCGAGCAGCCCGTCCTGGAGCGAGGCGTGTGGCGCGATGACCGCGTTGTAGCCGTATTGGTTGGAGTTTGCGAATGTGACGAGCATCGGACTGCAGGTCAGCGTTTTACTTCCGTCGAAGGTGATACGGTCCGTTTCCGGCTTGAGATGGAAGTAGTTGTTAGTGGCGTAGTGGGCGTAAGGGATGAACCCGCGGCGCGGATCCCGGGCGAAATCGTCGGCGGTTTGCGCGTCGAGACCGATGCCGGCAACACTCAGGAAGAGTTTCCCGTTGACCGTGGCCGTGTCAATGCGCTCTATCTTACCTTGCCTTAGAAGTTGGATTGCTTCGGAAGTCTTCAGCGGGAGATGCAGGCATCGGGCCAGTCCGTTACCGGAACCGCAGGGGATTACGGCCATGGCGGTGTCGCTGTGGAGAAGCCCCCGAGCCACTTCGTTGAGGGTGCCGTCGCCGCCTGCAGCCGCTACAATGTCGTAGTTGCCTACAGCTGCTGTCGCCAATTCGGTGGCATGTCCGGCACGTTCCGTGAAGACGATTTCATACTGGATGTCCCCGCCGCTCAGAACGGCAGCCGCTTCCTCCCCGAACCGCCGCTTGTCCGGAAATGGGGTTGACGATGAAGAGTATCCGTTTTTTGGACATAATCCGCTGATAGATTTTGAATGCGGCAAAAATACAGAAAAATTGTATATTTTTGCCCGCTTTTTTTAGGTTTAAGGTTTTAGGTTTAAGGTTTAAGGTTTAAGGTTTAAGGTTTAGAGTTTAAGGTTTAAGGTTTAGGGTTTAAGGTTTAGGGTTTAGAGTTTAGAGTTTAAGGATTAAGGTAATGAAAAAGATACTCCAAAACGATCTGACGACGATGGTGTTGCGGCTGCTGCCGCTCTACGGCTGCATCCTGGTGACGCAGGCCGCCTTTTACGGTTATAACCGGATGTTGCTCGGGTCGCTGACGTGGTCGGAAATTCCTATGCTGCTGGCCGGATCGCTGAAATTCGCCACCGCCTCCATCTTCTTCCTGAACACGCCGTTCATCCTGATGTCGCTGCTGCCCTTCCGCTTCCGTGAAAAAAGTGGCTACCAGAAGGCGCTGTTTTGGATTTACGGGATTACCAATTCCCTCGGTCTGGTGGCGCTGAACCTCTCCGATGTCGTCTATTTCCGTTACGCTTTCAAACGGATCACTTCCGAAGAAATGCACTTTTTCCGCGAGAATGATAATACGTTCGACATTCTGTTCAAGGCGTTGGGCGAAAACTGGTATTTAGTGCTGTTGGCCGCTGCTTTGATTTTCCTGCTGTTTTTTGTCTATAAGCGGATTAAATATCATCCCACCGAGCTGACGAACAAGTGGTCGTATTACGGGGTCGGGACGCTGATTTTGGCGTTGGCGGTACCGTTGTGGATTCTCGGCATCCGGGGTTCGACGGACAAGAAGGCGTTCCCCATATCCATCGGTAATGCGGCCTATTACACGCAGTCGCCCCAGAAGGCGGCGTTGGTGCTGAGCAACCCGTTCTGCCTCTTCCGCACCATCGGGATGCGGCAGTTGGATGCGCCGGTCTATTTCAGTGAGGAGAAGTTAGCGGAGCTCTACTCGCCCTACCACTATCCCAACCTGACGCAAACGCCTGTGGCTGCGGGCGAGAATGTGGTGATTTTCGTGCTGGAAAGCTTCAGCAAGGAGCATTCGCAATATCTCGCCCCGCACCTGAACCCGAACGGCGGCTACACCCCCTTCCTCGATTCGCTGATGCAGGAGGGACTGGTTTTCACGAACGCTTTTGCCAACGGGATGAAGTCCATCGAGGCACTGCCGTCCATATATGCTTCTATCCCGTCATACCGCACTCCTTTCGCGCTGATGCCCAATGTGTTGACCGATTTGGAAGCATTGCCCCGCATTCTCGCACGGCAGGGTTACAATACGCACTTTTTCTGCGGCGCCACCCGAAACCAGATGGGCTTTGAGGCCTTCGGAACGCTGTGCGGCATCGAGAATTTCCACAATCGGGAGGATTTTGAGAAGTTGCACCCCGGAAAGGGGAACGCCAACGTGTGGGGCATTTGGGATATGCTGTTCCTGCAGTATGTGGCAGAGGAACTTAACCGTCAGCAGACGCCGTTCTTCACGTCGGTGTTCACGCTGAGCTCACACCATCCCTACGACCTGCCGGAGGAGTACGCGGGCAAGATGCCGCAGGGAAACACGCTGGTGCAGCCCTGCGTGGCCTACACCGACCTCTCGCTGCGCAAGTTCTTCGAGACGGCCTCCAAGATGCCCTGGTACGAGAACACGCTCTTCATCTTCGTGGCCGACCACGTGTCGCCGCAGATCGCCGCCGAGGAGACGCGCACGGCGAGGGGAAACACGGCGATCATCTATTTCATGTTCACCCCCGACCACTCCGTCAAGGGCCGCTATGAGTCTGTAACCCAGCAGATTGACATCATGCCGACCACTCTTGGACTGATGGGTTACGACAAACCCTATTTCGCTTTCGGCCGCGATGTCTTCAATGAACCCGACCGCAAACCGTTGGTGACCAACTGCGTGCAGCAGACCTACCAGGCACTGACCGACTCGCTGAGCCTCTACTTCGACGGCAACCGCAGTCTGTATGTCTATGCCGCCGACGACACGCTCCAGCAGCGCAATATCCTGAATATGAACTCTCCGGCACAAAAAAAGCTGGAGCAGGATTTGAAAGCCCTGCTCCAGTCGTATTATGAGCATGTAGGAAGGGGAGACTTGCTGCCGTAGATGGTTTAAGGTTTAAGGTTTAGGGTTTAAGGTTTAGGGTTTGTTTAGGGTTTAAGGTTTAGGGTTTAAGGTTTAGGGTTTAAGGTTTAGGGTTTAAGGTTTAGGGTTTAAGGTTTAGGGTTTAAGGTTTAGGGTTTAAGGGCTCAAGTCTCAAGTCTCAAGTCTTAAGTCTCAGGTCTTAAGTCTCAGGTCTCTCCTCTTCGGAAGAACGTTTCTTCTTTGGTAGCCGTCCCGCCTTCTTCAACGCCGAATGCAGAATCCATTCGATCTGGCCGTTCGTGCTGCGGAATTCGTCCGCGGCCCATTTTTCGATGGCCTCGAAGATTTCGGAATCTACCCGTAAGGCGAAATTTTTCTTCATAACAAGATGATTACCATGGTATTGTAGAGACGGGGCGCGCCCCGTCTCTACAGCATTGCGGTTATTGATACAACGTTCCAGTGTTGATGACCGGCGATGCGGATTCGTCGGCGCAAAGGACTACCAAGAGGTTGGAGACCATGGCGGCCTTGCGTTCCTCATCCAGTACCACAATCTTGTCTTCGGAGAGCTTCTTCAGGGCGAGATCAACCATGCTGACGGCACCCTCCACGATTTTCTCGCGGGCGGAGATGATGGCGTCGGCCTGCTGGCGGCGCAACATCACGCTGGCGATTTCGGCGGCGTAAGCTAAGTAGTTGATACGGGCTTCCACCACTTCGATGCCGGCGATTTCCAAATGTTTGCGCAGCTCGTCTTCCAACCGTTCGTTGATTTCGTCGCCACCCGAACGCAGAGTCATGCCCTCATCGGCGCGGTCGATATTGTCGTAGGCATACAGGCCTGCCAGTTTGCGCAATGCGGCATCGCTCTGCACCCGCACGAAGGGGTCGAAGTTCTTGGAGGTCGAGATGGCGTTCTCGGCAACCTTGAAGTCGGAATCGATCTCGAAGCAAGCCTTGTAGGTGTCGCTGATCTTCCACACCAGGACCAGACCGATCATGATGGGGTTGCCGTTTTTGTCGTTCACCTTGATGGGCTCCACGTCCATGTTCTTGGCTCGCAGCGAGATTTTCTGCTTGCTGTAGAAAGGATTGACCCAGAAGAAGCCGTTCTGCTTCACCGTGCCGGAGTATTTGCCGAAGAAGGTGAGCACCCGAGATTCGTTCGGCTGCACGGTGATGAATCCGGCGAGGTGCATGACATAGGTCATGAGCAGCACAAATCCGCTTACGATGGGCAGCAGGATCCAAGGTGTGACTTCACCTTCGGCATCCGTCATGCAGTCGAATTTGGCGAAGCGGACCACTATCCAGATGAAGAAAACCAGCAGCGCCAGGTTAATGAAAAGGTGCAGAAAACCATTGTTCGCTGCATTCATTTGTTTGTTGAACTCTTTGGATTCCATAACTTTATGATTTAGATCTGTGATTAAAATAATATCATTTTAATATCACGGCAAAAATACACTTTTTTTAATACAACACCCTTCTCCCGAATTTTTTTTATCCATGAATTCTTTTTGCGTATGAAACGATGTTATTTTCTTGTCTGCCTTCTCCTCCTCGGGCTATCCGTGGGAGCGCAGAAATATGCTCCGAAAGTGAAGCCCGCCGACCCGCCGAAACCCTACGGTCCCGTGCCGACCGCCGCGCAGGTGGCGTGGCAACGCATGGAGATGAACATGTTCTGCCATTTCGGGCCCAACACCTTCACTGGTTTGGAGTGGGGCGAGGGCACGGAGGCGGAGGACATCTTCAACCCCACCGCCCTCGACTGCAACCAGTGGGTGACGGTGGCGAAGAATGCTGGTTTCCAGGGCGTTATCCTCACCGCCAAGCACCACGACGGCTTCTGCCTGTGGCCGAATCCCATGAGCGCGCACACCGTGCGCGAGAGCGCGTGGTGCAACGGCAAGGGCGATGTCCTGAAGGAACTGTCGGAGGCGTGCAAGAAAGGCGGCGTGAAGTTCGGGATTTACATCTCCCCCTGGGACCGCAACGCGCCCACTTACGGCACACCCGAATACAACAAGGTGTTTCTCAAGACGTTACAAAGTGCCCATCGGCATTATGGCCCTATCTTCGAGCAGTGGTTCGACGGGGCCAACGGCGAGGGGCCGAACGGCAAGAAGCAGGTCTATGACTGGAAACGGTTCAACGCGCAGACGAAGAGGTTACAGCCCAATGCGGTGATTTTCAGCGATGTGGGTCCGGGATGCCGCTGGGTCGGCAACGAGGAGGGCACCTGCGGGCGCACCTGGCGGCTCGACGTGGAAGGGCGCGAGCCGGGCGCGAACGCTCCCTCGCAGGACACGCTCAACGCGGGCAACTACAACGGTGCGTGCTGGATTCCCGCCGAAACGGACGTCTCCATCCGGCCGGGCTGGTTCTGGCGCGACAGCGAGCACCCGAAGAGCGTGCAGGAGCTGCTGAAGATCTACTACAACAGCGTGGGCCGCAACTCCCTGCTGCTGCTCAACGTGCCGCCCGACAGCCGCGGCCTCATCCCCGCAGAGGACTCCCTGCGCCTGGTGGAGTTCCGCGCCGCGTTGGACAGCATTTTCGCGCACGATTTGGTGACAGAAGCAGCAGATGCCAAAAGATTTTTTGGGATTTGTGCCTCAAACGTTCGCAATAGCGATCACGAATCTTGCCGTTGTTGGGATAATATTCCGGCTTATATGCGGGACCGTGAAAACCATTGTCGGTCTTTTCGATATTGCCCGGCTCATCTGATTGGCGATAATTATGACACCTATTGGGCCACTGACGACACCGTGACCACTGCCTGGGTGGAGCTTCAGTTCTACGAACCGCAGACCTTCAACCGCGTGATGCTGCAAGAGTACATCCCTCTCGGACAGCGGGTGGAGAAGTTCCACATTGAGATCGAGGATGAGAACGGCAACTGGCGCACCATCGCCGAGGAGACCACCATCGGCTACAAACGGATTGTGCTTACGGAGACGGTCACGACGAAAAAGGTGCGGGTTGTCATCGATCAGAGCCGCGCCTGCATTGTGCTCAACCGCATCGGATTATTCATGGATAATATTCTGGAGGATTTGTAGAGACGCACGGCCGTGCGTCTCTACGGGAGGGCATCGTCCTGCTTCAGAACGCGATAAATCCGACCCCCAATTTGATGCCGAACCAGTAGGCGCCGAGGATGCGGCCGCGGGCGTAATCGTTGTAGGTGAGAGGCTCGTGGGGTCTGTCTCCGATATCGAACATGGGGAGTTCGTCGCGGATTCTTGCGCTGGGGGCGCGGTATCCCCCGAAGGTAGTGCCGATGCTCGCACCGAAGGTCAGCTTCAGCCGGTTGAACACCACCAGGTCGTAGCCGTACTCGGCTTTGATCCCGAAAAGACAGCCCTTGTTGTCGAAGATGGCCTCTCTTTCCTCCACAGGCACGTCGGAGGAAATCCGGAACTGCTTGCCTTCCGTGTCCATCTGGTAGTGGTAGAAATACCCGTCGAAGGTGAATTTGAAGTGATGGCCCAGCGGGGCGAAACCGTCGCCGAGATACTGCTTATAATAGACGTTGAACCCATGGGCGGTGATGTTCCCGTAAAGCTCGCCGTAGTCGTTGTACCCCCAATAGCCATCATACAGCTGAACTCTATAGTCGGTGCCTTTGAACGGCGAGTTGTAGTAGTTGTAGCCGGCCCCGACGGTGCCTTTCTTCCACACCATCAGCTCCACGCTCGGCGAGAGGAAGTAGTTCAGCCCGAGGTAACGCTTGGCACTTTCGGGAATGTTCCAACTCGAGCTCACCGGGTTGGGGTTGAACCACGCGGGCGAGAAGTAGCCCTCCATGTTCAGGATGACGTGGTTGCCCAAGTAGTTGTAAATCTGGGCGTTGGCCGTTGCCAGGCCGGTTATGATGATGAGTATTGTTATTATCTTTTTCATATTTACTCGTTTTTGTTGGAGGCCCCACACTGCGGCTTCGCCTTGTGTGGGGTAAATTGCACTCCGTGCGTGTTGCCTCTTCGAGGCTGCTCAAGGAATATATTACATAAAGCCTCGAACTCGCTAGGGAACGTTATTTCCTTACATACTGCTCTAATCGCTGATACACATACCCGTTGATGTAGGCTTTGTCCATCACTTCGGCGTTGCTGTAATGGCCGGACACTTCCGTTTTGCCGTCCACTACGTCGATGATGCGGAAGTTTACGTTCACCTCGCGGGTGCGAAGGCAGAGTACGCTTACCACGACGGGTAGAGTGTAGGGGAAGACGGGAATGAGCCAAGGCAGGTAGATTTTGCTGGGGAAGAAGGCGCGGCCGGGTGCGTCGGTCACATGGACGAAGCAGAGCTTGCGGCTGCCTAACTCGGCGGCGATGTCATCGAGATTGTCGGAGGTGTGGTAGCGCATGTCGAGGCCGCCGGCGTTGGTGAAATCTTCGTTCCACTGGCGCATCTTCGCGAAATTGTTGTACGCCTCGGTCGTCGGATCGGTGTAATCCATCGTCAGCGTTACCGGAGTGATGTGGTTGCGTTTGAGGGCGCGGCACATCAGCTTCTGCAGCCGTTCGGCGTTGCGCTTGTCGGCATCCAGGCTCTTGATACGACCGTTGTTGTCGTAAGTCAGATAGATTGGGGTGGTGATGAGCATGGATGTTTCATTACCGATTTTCGAGTCGGCAACGGCATCCAGCACGGCCTGCATCTCGGCGTTCACTACCGCATCGTTCACCCAAGCTTTGAAGAGCGAGTCGCTGTGAATATCCACCAGCATGTAGTTGACGGTCTTGAACTTAGGGTCGGGTAGCACTTTGGCACTCATGTTCTGCTGCTTGATGCGGTCGTATTTGGAGTTGGCGGCGGCCGAACGTGTGGTGTCGCCACCGGCTTGCGCGACCTCCTCCAAGGTGGTGCCCTGCGGGTAGTCGCAGAAGTCGATGAATTTCATCTTGTTCTTCACGAAAATCTCGTTGATGAGGTCTTTGGCCACGTTTTGCAGATATTCATCCTGAGGAGCGGCTTGCAGTGCGGTCCATACCTTGCGCAGGGCCAGTGCGGCATATTCGTTGCGGTTCATTTTGGACAGGAAGTAGTTGACCTGCTGCTGTTCGCCCTCCACATCGCGGTAGGGCTCCAAAAAAGTGCTGGTTTGTCCGGTACCCTTGTGCTTGGCAGCCCCGTAGTAGGCGGTGGCTAAGGCACGGCGCAGGTAGTTATTGTCAGGGAAAGTCTGCTCCATCACGTGGATGTTGTAGATGGCCTTGTCGTAGTCGTGGTTGATCAAAAATCGCTCGATGCACGCGAAACGGGCTACGTTGCGCAACCGCGTGAACTGCTCTTCGGGTTGCACAAAGCGCTTGCGGCTCTCATTGGAGAGATTGTTCGCCAATCCTTTGACTAAAGAGCGCCGTTTCTCCACGTTGGGGTGGGTGAGCAACGTGTCGATCATGTTCGAGCGGTCAGGGATGTTGGCGACCGTTTTCAGGAAGTAGTTGTCGGGGAATTGGTAGAAGTCTTCCTCCACCTCCGAACGCTGGAACGGAATCTCGTCGAAGGGCAGGTCGGCGTAGAGCAGCACGTCGAAGAGACCGTCGAAGATGTCGTAGCTGTAGGGCGAATCCTTGTAGAAGGAGAGCAACCCGACGCGGTCGGCGGAGAACTCCTGCTCACGGGAGAACTGGTGGTAGCGCATGTAACGGCTCACGACATCTTTGTCTTTGCCTTTCGAGTGGTCGTCTTTGCCATGGTGCTCGCTGTAGTGGGCGATTTCGTGTGCCAGCACGAAGGCCAGCTCCGCCTCGTTGGTTACCTGCGCCAACATTCCCATAGTCACCAAGATGGTGCCGTTCGGCAGCGAATAGGCGTTCACGAGAGTGCTCTGCAGGATATAGATGTGGACCTCCTGCTGCAGCTGCGGGTGGTTGACCAGTAACTTCTCTTTGATGTTGTCGAGATACTGGTTCATCTCGCTGCCGTAGAGGATTCTGCCCTGATTGAGCATGGAAACGAGAAGCGGGTTGTATTCCTTGTCCGACTTCGGGGTGTTCGCGGCCTTCTTCAGGTCGGCGGGGAAACCACCCTGCGACTCGATCGGCGCGTAGTTATAGACGGAGAGCTGCGGCTGTGCGAAAGTCGCAACAGAAAGCAAAACCATTGTTGCCAATAACAACTTCTTCATAGTGTTTTTTTTCATATTGTATAATAACTGTCATGTAGGAGTGTCGCCATTCCAAACGACCTTCTTGCGGCCGGAATGCCGCAACTCCTATGCCGCTGCAAAAATAACAACTTTATCTATTCCAGGACAGAAATTTTTCGAGAAGAAAAAAACGTACTTTTGCCGCTCGAAAATTTAAAGGATATTGGAAGATGAACAAAGTGAGGATTTGGACCGTAGTTGTCATTTTATTTGTTTGTAATTCAATCAATTGTGTATTTGCGCAGAAGAACAAGGTGGATTGCCCGCAAGCCGAGTGGTCGAAGGCGGCGGTTATCTTGATGCACACCCCTGGACAGGAACTGTTCAATGGAGTGATTCATCCCTCGGCGGGACTTTTTGAGGACTATTTCGATGTGGATAAGGCGGCGGCCGAGCACCGGAACTACATCAAGATGCTGCAGAAGAACGGCATCAAGGTCTATACGGTGCGGCAGATTTTAGAGGAGACGGGAATTGACAGCTTGCGTGCGTTGGCGGGCGAGCTGCTCCAGTATGATGTCACCATGCTGGATGACGATGCAGCAGCCGCAGCTGATCGTTACAAAAAGGATGTGCTTGCCAAAATGAGCCGCGCCGATCTGATCCGCTGCATCTTGTTGCAACCCACAGTGGTGCTGTACAAAACCGATATGAATACGGGTTACGAAGCCCAATATGTGCAAAATCCGCTGATGAATCTCTACTTCACCCGCGACCAAAGTATTACTACCCCGCGCGGCCATGTGATTTGCAATATGAACTCTCTGCAGCGGGAGCCCGAGGCCGACATCATCAGTCTGTGCTACGCGCACCTCGGTCTGAAACCGATTCTGCGCATCCAGGACGAGGGACGTCTTGAGGGTGGCGACTACTTGCCCGCCGGCACCTTGTCGTTCATCGGTTGCGGTATGCGCACCAACGACGAAGGCATCCGGCAGATGATGGAGGCGGACGCTTTCGGCCACGACACCGTGGTGGTGGTCCGCGACCACAAGTTCTGGCAGATGCAGATGCACCTTGACACCTATTTCAATATTATCGACAAAGGCCTTTGCACGCTGACTTCCAGCCGGCTGAATGCACAAAAAGACGACCCGGAGTACGTCACCTGCGACGTGTGGGTGCGCGCACCCGGCACGAAAAAATACACGCTTCAACGGAAGGAACTCTCTTTTGTGAGCTTTTTGCAGGAGCGCAACTATGACATTGTCCCTATCGACAGCGAAGATGAGATGCACTATGCCAACAATTTCCTGACCATCGCGCCGCGTCACATCATGGCGGTGGGCGGTCAGTCGAAAGCTTTGCAGCAGCGTTTTGCCGAAGCCGGCGTGAAGGTGGAGTGGATCCCGTTGGAGAGCCTCATCGACGGCTACGGTGCCGCCCACTGCATGACGCAGGTGTTGAAGCGGCAGGCACGCTGGTGAGAGCTCAAGGTCGGAGGTAGAGACGCAAAATTTTGCGTCTCTACGTGGAATGTTTATCGAATTTCCACCAGCAGTCCTTTCAGATATTCCCCTTCTGGGTGGAAGATGCTGACGGGGTGGCAGGGGGCGTGCTGCAGGTGGCGCACCACGCGGACGTTCTTGTCGGCGAGGGCGGCGGCGGAGAAAACCAACGTCTGGAAGTCGTCGCGGCTGATGGCCTGCGAGCAGGAGAAGGTGAAGAGCAGCCCGCCGGGACGGATTTTCTCCATCGTCTTGCGGTTGATATTGCGGTAGCCTTTGATGCCCTGCTCCTTCACACGGTGGTGCTTGGCGAAGGCCGGCGGGTCGAGGACGATGAGGTCGTAATAATGGTCGGGCATGCGGTCGAGGAAGGCGAACACGTCCTCGCAGACGGCGTTGTGCCGCTGGGCGAAGTCGCCGCCCATGATCCGCACGTTCTCCTCCACGAGGTCGATGGCTTTCTGTGAAATATCCACGGAGTCAACGTGTTGCGCCCCGCCGCGCAGGGCGTAGAGGGAGAAGCCGCCGGAGTAGGAGAACATGTTGAGGACGGTGCGGTCTTTGGCCAGTTCGCCCACCATGGCGCGACTGTCGCGCTGGTCGAGGAAGAAGCCGGTCTTCTGTCCGTTGAGGATGTCGATTTTGAAGAGGATGCCGTTCTCGGAAGCGATGACCTCCTCGTCGGGCTGGCCGTAAATCCAGCCGCTGTCCAAGGCAACATCTTCAGTATCATCGGTCTCGATGACGGTTTTGAGGCAGATGGCCTGCGTGTCGGGGATGAGCTCGGTGAGCAGTTCCGCGAGGGTCTCTCGCAGGCGGTACATGCCCATGGAGTGCACCTGCATGACGAGGTGGTGGCCATAGACATCGATGATGAGTCCGGGCATGCCGTCGCCCTCGCCGTTCACAAGGCGGTACATGTTGGTCTGCGGGTTAGGCAGGAGGATGCTCTTGCGGAAGTCAATGGCGTTCAGCAGTTTCTCGCGCCAGAAGTCGCGGTTGATGTCGCGCTGTTCGAAGCTGAAAATGCGCACCGCGATGGTGGTGGGCTGGTAGTGGCCAGTGGCGAGGTACTGGCGCTGTGCGTCATATACCTCCACGATGTCGCCGTCGCGCAAGTCTTTGTCTTTGCGGGCGATGGCGCCGGAGAATATCCATGGGTGCCGCCGCTGCAGGGATTTTTCCTTGCCGGGGCGCAGGGTGATGCGGGGGATGGTAGAACTGTTCATGCCGCAAAAATACGATTTTTTCGAAATAGCCTCACACTGCGCACTTCGTTCGCTTGTGTAGGGTTATTGAGGTTTCGTGTCGGCAAGTGAAGTGTTCCCGAAAGTCTTAAGTCTCAAGTTCCAAGTCTTAAATTTGAGTTAAAGTCCTATTGTTCAGTGTTATACGGCGCATTGTCCTCGGCCACGAGATTCTCGGTCGTTTCCTGTGGCTCATAAACGGCAACTCCTTTTTCGTAAAGGTATTCGGGGGCGAAATCGGCACCGTTTTCCCATTCTATTGTGTTGAATCGGATGGAAAAACGCTTGAAAAACTCCTTGTCTTGAAGCGGAACGAAAACATTTCCTCTTAAGGAATCTGATAAATCAACGTCTTTTACGGCTCCATTATTAAACCAAAGACGGAGCTGATACCCACTAATATATTCTGCTTTTTTTATTTCAATAAACATAATGCTGTTATTTTAGAGGTTCGATTTTATCAAGAGTGTCACCGTTTTTCGCTTTTTCCCAATTCGCCAGGAGTTCCTCTTTGTGAAGATCTAACCATTCAAAAATAAGATTCAAAGCCCTTCTTGGCATTTTCCCTAAAATATTCCCATTTGCGATTTCAATAGACACTTTATAGTCTCCGTACCATGCATGAAAATGAGCAGGATTATGGTCGTAAAAGTTCATGAAGATGTATATCCCGTAAAAGTAGCTGATCTGTGGCATAATGGATTGTCTTTTGTTCGTTCTTTTTAGTGCGGCAAAGATATAATTTTTTTTGGATGTTAGTGTATAAAATTTTAATATTTATATCTTTAATAATTTTAGATGGATATAATAAAATTTCCTTTGCCGTCGTTGTACGATCAAAAAAGAGAAGCAATATGAAAAACACATACCTTTGTATTGTCTTGATGGCAATCCTGTTTGTTGCTTGCGGGCATTCATCTAAAAAGGCGACCGTGGAGGAACCGGTCTCTGAGGAGGCTCTGTTGGAACAGACCGCTGAAGAAGAGAACCTTTCGGAGTTCCAGCGGACGCAGTTCGTCCCGACGTTGGAGTCTCCCATCTGTTCGGACACCAACGCGGTCTATTGCGCCACGCTGCTGTTTGCGTGGGATGAAGTTCGCAAAATCGTCGGCACGCCATTGTCTATTCCCGACAAATACCACGATCTGAAGCTGCTCAACGCCTCCACGTCGTTCCAAGATGTGCTGAACCCCAGTGAATATGAGTCTGTTGGCGAAGTGAAAGGGGATTACATCTTCACTCGCGCCTCCTTTGAGAAAAAGCTGCCATTTGACTACAAGCTTCGGAAATATGAGCACAAGCTGAAGTTTGACGGACAGCAGGTGGCCGCTTTCGGGGTGGATGGCGACGATAATGAGGATGTGAAACAAATCGTGGAAATTCTGTACTATAAAAACGACAAGGACTTCATTATCAAGTTAATACCTACCGATAAAGAGCATGAAATCGTCCTGTTCAAAACGGAAAAGAAGTATGGGACGATGGCGGAGATGACGGCCGCGACGGACAGTCTGATCCTACTCGGGAAGAAAGAGCGGGCTGTGGCCAACAAAAAGTGGAAGTATCAGTTTCTGGATGACGATGTGGTGATGGCTCCTGACATAGACTTCGACATCAGTGCCTCTTTTGACAAACTGGTGGGCAATCTTTTTGAGGCTAATGCTCAGATATATAAGATTTTGAAGGCGTGGCAGCGGACGGCTTTCAAGTTGGACGAGGCAGGTGCGGAGGTGAAGAGTGAAGCGGAGTTTGAAGTCGTACTGCTTAGTATAGAGCAAGAAGAGGAAGCGAAACCGACACCCAAAAAGATGATTTTTGACAAACCGTTTTTCGTGATGCTCCGCCGCGCCGATGCTACAAATCCTTATTTCTGTCTCTATGTGGCGAACCCGGAGCTGCTGGTGCAGGAGTAGTGTGTGGTAGCGTGTCTCCGACACGCCGCCGACACACGTAGTGCAATTAACCCCACACTGCGGCTTCGCCTTGTGTGGGGTTAATTGCACTACGTGCGTCTTGCCTCTTCGAGGCTGCTCAAAGAAGAGTTTTTTATAGTAAGTCTGAAAAGTCTTAAGTCTAAAGTCTCCGGTCTCAAGTCTTTTTTTCACCGCTCCCGCCCGTATATCCAAAAAAATCCTATTTTTGCCTCCCGTATTTTAAGCCAATAATGATATGAAAATCGGTTTTGATAACGGGAAGTATCTGAAAATCCAATCAGAGCACATCAAGGAGCGCATTGCGCAATTCGGACACAAACTTTATTTGGAATTTGGTGGGAAACTGTATGACGATTTCCATGCCAGTCGTGTGTTGCCGGGGTTTCAGCCCGACAGCAAGTTGCGGATGCTCACGCAGTTGCAGGACGATGCCGAGATTGTGATCGTTATCAGCGCCGTGGATATCGAGAAGAACAAGGTGCGCGGTGATCTGGGCATCACCTACGACGAGGATGTGCTGCGCCTGCGCGACATCTTCATCGCCCGCGGCTTTTTGGTCAGCGGGGTGGTGATTACGCACTACAATGGTCAGGCCAGCGCGATGGCCTACCGCAAGCGGTTGGAGCGCCTCGGCATCAAGGTCTATTACCATTATATCATTGAAGGCTATCCTACCAATGTGGGACTTATCGATTCTCCGGACGGCTTCGGCAAAAACGAGTACGTGGAGACCACACGGCCGTTGGTGGTCGTGACGGCGCCCGGACCCGGCAGCGGCAAGATGGCCGTCTGCCTGAGCCAGCTCTACCAGGAGAACGAGCGTGGTGTGAAGGCCGGCTATGCCAAGTTCGAGACTTTCCCGATCTGGAACCTCTCGTTGAAACACCCCGTCAACATTGCCTACGAGGCCGCAACCGCCGACTTGGAGGACGTCAACATGATTGACCCGTTCCACTTGGAAGCGTACGGCAAGATGGCCGTCAACTACAACCGCGACGTGGAGATTTTCCCGGTGCTGAACGCCATCTTCGAGGGCATTTACGGGGAAAATCCGTATAAATCGCCCACCGACATGGGCGTGAACATGGCCGGATACTGCATTTCCGACGATGCGGTGTGCTGCGAAGCTTCCAAAGACGAGATTATCCGCCGCTATTTCACGGCATTGTGCAATGTGGTCGATGGAAAATCCACCGAGCAGGAGGTCAACAAGATATCGTTGTTGATCAAGCGGGCGGACATCACGGTAGAGGACCGCAAATCGATTATCGCGGCCCGCAAGCGCAAGGAGGAGAGTGGGGTCGCCTCGTCTGCCATCGAACTCGCCGACGGCACCATCATTACCGCCAAGACCAGTGAGTTGTTGGGACCGAGTGCCGCGCTGTTGCTCAACGCCACGAAGCATCTGGCGGGCATCGACCACGAGCTCAGACTGATTCCGCAGGCCATGATTGAGCCTATCCAGCGCACCAAGGTCAACCTGCTACACGGTCATAATCCGCGTCTGCACACCGATGAGGTGCTGGTTGCGCTTTCCATGCTCAGCCTCAACGACGAGAACTGCCGCAAAGCCTTGGCTTGTCTGCCACAATTAGATGGTTGTCAGGCTCACACCACCGTCATGCTGAGTGAGGTTGACCACAAGATTTTCAAGAAGTTGGGAATCGGGCTGACGTGCGAACCTATTCGGAAAGGGAAGTAGGGATTCCCTATCTGTAGAGATGTGCCATGGCACGTCTCTACAAAGGAACGAAAAACAAAAGAGGAGACGCGTCCCAGCACGTCTCCTCTTTCATAATTCGGAATTCATTATTAAAACACCCCCAAGAACCACGCAATAAGCACGCCCAAATAGTTTCCGGCGGCGTAGCCGGCCAGGCCGATGACGATGCCGCTGAGGAGCACCTTGCGGTTGCCCATAGCCTCTACCACTGGCGGAACGAACGGCGGCGAGCAGAGCAGGCTGATGTGGCCCACGGTGAAGAGGTCGCCTTCCACCTTGAAAATCTTGCAGATGATGAGGTGCAGCACGATGGAGGTGAGCATCACGAAGACGATGAACCAGAGGATTTGCAGGGAACCACTGATATGGTGGATGTCGAACTTGGAGGCCACCACGATGCTGAAAATCAGGATGAAGAACATGCCCAGTTCGAATGTTTTGGGCAGGGTACGCACCTTCGGGCTGAAGGAGGCGATGATGGCGAGGGTGGTAATCGTCAGGATGACAATGAGTTCGTTGATCTTGTGGGTGATGAGTAGGGAGAGACCCGCGCCGATGGCCAACATGCCGAGGGAGAGCAGGAATCCGAGCATCATGCGCCCGAACGTCTTGGGCTGCAGCATCCCTTTGTAGTTTTCGAAGCTTTCCGTCTCAATCAGCTCCTCCACTTCCGCACTGTCGGTCTCTTCCTTGCTGGGCAGTAGCTTGCGGAACACTTTGTAGCCGCCGGCCACGATGAAGACGATGAACGGGAGGGTGGCGATTTCCTCGAAGGTCAGCGTCATGGTGATGAGTGAGGGATCGACCTGCAGCATGTGCCCGAGGGCGGAGAAGTTCATGGTACCGCCGGTGTATATGCCGGTCATCATGGCCGCCACGCGGTCGAATTGCGGGATGCCGGCGTTGCGGAACAGGAAATAGCCCGAAACGACGGCGATGATGATGGATACCAGACCGCCGAGAAGCACGGCCATGGTTTTCGGCAGCGACTTTGTCCAGAGCTTGAAGTCTGAGTTGAAGAGCATCAGCGGGATGGCCAAGGGTACTGTGACGCTCATCAGCGTTTTCTGCATCGATTCGAGGGCCTCCGCGCCGGGTTCCGTGCCCGTGGGCAGGAATCCGATCAGCGCCGCGATGATACCCACCGCATACGCCATGATGACGGTTCCGATGCTTCTTGCCCATCTGTACTTGTTGAAAATCAAGATGATAAGGATGGGGAAGAGGAAGTAACCAATCAGGGTAATCACGTTAATCATAGGCTTTGATATTATCGGATTTGAAATGGCAAAAGTACAATTTTTTTATATTTATTCCTGGTGCGGAGTTCGCAATCCATTTGCTGTTTTAATCTCAAGGCAACCAAATCGTGTCGTTCGTTGGAGTCATCATATTGCTGATACTGAATCCCAAAGGGTCCAAACCAGGTTCCTGAATGTTGACATGGGAGATCTTATGGTGCTTGTCCATAGAAAGCACTGTGACGGCTTTTGTTTGGGTTGAATCCGAATCTTTATGTACATTGTAAAACAAAACAAAATCTTTTGAGGGAGAGTAATAATATATGTCAGCCTCGTCAGCTATGGCACTGGGAATAGTGCAGGTGTCCAGATGTGTGATATGCGAAAAGGCCATCAGTAAATCACCTTGTTTTTTGCTATCCTTGGTTTGGATGAAGTAAAGCGTGTTGTCGGGGAGTTCAGAGTGTTGTTGCAGAAGCTCTTCCTGATTAAACGCAAAATGGTAATAACGATGGGCGTTTGTCCGGATCTGGGTTTTATATTCGTATTGGCTGATAGGGGCGTCTGTTGAATAGATAAGGGCGTTTTCAGGTATTTTGTCGAAAAAATGATCTTGTGCGACAAGTTCTGTGACCGCAATACGGTTTTGTGTTCTCTTCCATTCTTTGCCTAAAAGGTCATTAATATAGTAGGATAAAACGGCACCGGTGAAGAAAAGCACACACCAAATTGCGCAAATGACCCGTCGGATAGGCTTTTGGGAACATGTTTTGATGGATGCGGTGATGAGGATGGCAAGAACCAGCATTATTCCGAAATAGGAATAAAAAGAGGTGACGTATGTCCGCATTGAGGTGGCATATTCCGAATTGTATTTTTCGGCTATGGCGATCAGGATGTGAGCGGAAAAAGCAAAAAGCAAGGCAGAAACAACACCTACGACGATTTTTTTCCAAGATAGTGTTTTAAAATCGGCTTTGTAGAGGATAAACCAAAGAAGGCAGCATTGCAACAATGCGTTGATGTAAGCAAGCGCGGGAGCATGGGTGAGGATATAAAAAATATTGTTGTAATGACCGGAAACCAATGGGGAGTTTTCTGCCAGAAGCTCCCTTACATCGTCGAACCAATATGTTCTGCAGGGCAGTGTGTAAAAGGTGCAGTTGCTCAGAATCGTGAAGAAGTTGGCCAGACTGAAATGGTGGGCGATGGTGGCCCCGTCATATAAATGGATGTCGTCTATTGTCAGGGTCAAGTAAAGGCGATAACCCAGATAACAAACCATATACAGTGCTATCACGGCAATATAGGGCACGATTTCCCTGTAGAACGACCTGCTTTTCAGGGTTTGGATGAAGCCTGACTGTCGCCAGTTCCGAATGAGGATATAGCAGCAGAAAAGGAGTGTGAAAACAAGATAGTTTTCATAAAACAGGTAAGAAATGAACAGGAGGAGTGCGCTGACAAGAATTCGCCAGTAGCCGTTATTTTCGGTGTAATTAATAAAAAGGAGTATGCCGCTCAAGAAAATCAGAAAACTGAAAGGAAAATAGAACGGGAACGCGGTGGGGAGGGAAAAGCTTTCGTGGCCGACAGACATGCTGAAAATAAGCAATAAGAAAGTGAGCGCCCCAATTCTCTGAGATTTGAAAATGCGATATATGATGTATGAGAAAAACAGATAACAACCTATCAAGGGAAGATATTGAACGGCCTTTGTCCATGCAAAACTGTCAAGGAGATATGGAATATAATAGAAATACTTGGTGAGGAGAAAATAAAATCTACCGGCGCATTGTGCATAGATGTTGGCGTCTGTCAACCAATAGCGCCAACCGCAGTGGGCCGCGTTATAGTATTGGAAATCATCACAGTTGGTGAAACCGACTTGGAAAAACGGTAATAGAGTGATGATGGCAGTGACCGAATATGCCAAAATCCAAATGAATTTTTCTTGTTTATTCATAGGACTCCTCGATTTCTTGGATGACATAATGCGGGCGTTGTTTCACTTCGTCGAAAATAAAGCCGATGTAATAGCCGATGGCACCGGTGACAAAGAGCTGGATGCCGGCAAAAGCGCTCAGGAAAATCACGATGGTGGTGTAGCCGGAAACGGGGGTGTCAATAATCCACATCACAATGGAGTAGATGATGAGGAAAATGCTCAACAAGACAAAGACAAGTCCGGAGTAGATGCCGATTTTCAGAGGGGCTTTGGAGAAAGAAGCGATGGCGGAGAAGGAGAATTTCAGCAGTTTTCTGTAAGAGTATTTGCTTTGGCCGGCGGCGCGTGAGGGAGCTTCGTAGCAGATGGAATCTTTTTCGAAGCCGATGTTCTGGACGATGCCGCGCAGGAAGCGAGTTCGCTCGCGGTAGTCAGTCCGCAGCACGTCGATGATCTTTTGTGACAGCAGGAAGAAGTCAGAGGCGCCGAGCTGAAGCCTGGCATCGGACATCTTGTTGATGATACGGTAGAACAATCTGGAACTCAAGTGCTTGCCAGCGCTCCCGTCGGCACGGTCGGTCCGGATCATGGTCACCACATCCTTGCCTTGCCGGTAGAGCGAGAACATCTGCGGCAGCAGTGCGGGCGGATGCTGCAAGTCGCTGTCCATGCATACGGCGGCTTCCCCACGGCAATGGTCAAGTCCGGCAATCATGGCCGCCTCATGGCCGAAATTACGGGAGAGATGGATGACCCTCACCCGTTTGTCTTTCTTCATCAGCTGTTTCAGTATCTGATGGCTGTTGTCCCGACTTCCGTCGTTGACGAACAGCAATTCGAAGTCGGCGGTGTCGGCCAGGGTGTCAATAACAGCGGATATCTCCCGATGGAAAAGTGGCAATACCGATTCCTCGTTGTAAACCGAAACGATGATGGAGTATAGGGGCTTTTGCATATTTGTCAAAAATGAAGTTGCAAAAATACACAATATTCTCGAATAAGTATGTGATCTTGCATGAAATTTTCACAACGCAAAAGATAATGGCCAGTGTTTTGATGTGGTCGCTACAAAATCCAAACAATTTTTTCCCTTTCCCGAAGTCCCGAAATTTTTTGTACTTTTGCAGCCTCATTAATATAAAAAAGAAAAAGAGTTAATATGCGTCCTGATTTCAGCAATATCGACTTCAAGAAGCTCCCCCAGCATCCTACGGATTTCCGTCAGTGGGAGAAGGATAACAACATCATTTCCAATTGGATGACCTCCGAACAGATTCCGGTGAAGCAGGTCTATGGCGCCGACGATCTGCTCGGCATGGAGCACCTCAACTACGCGTCGGGCATCCCGCCGTATCTGCGCGGACCCTACTCGATGATGTACGTCTTCCGCCCGTGGACCATCCGCCAGTACGCCGGATTCTCCACCGCCGAAGAATCCAACGCCTTCTACCGTCGCAACCTCGCCGCCGGTCAGAAGGGGCTGTCTGTGGCCTTCGACCTCGCCACGCACCGCGGCTACGACTCCGACCACCCGCGTGTGGTGGGCGACGTGGGCAAGGCCGGTGTGGCCATCGACTCCATCCTCGACATGAAGATCCTCTTCGACCAGATCCCGTTGGACAAGATGTCCGTCTCCATGACGATGAACGGTGCCGTGCTGCCGATCTTGGCGTTCTATCGCCGCCGAGGAGCAGGGCGCGACGCTCGACCAGTTGTCGGGTACCATCCAGAACGACATCCTCAAGGAGTTTATGGTGCGTAACACCTACATTTACCCGCCTGCCCACTCCATGAAGATCATCGCCGACATCTTCGAGTTCACGGCCAAGAACATGCCGAAGTTCAACTCCATCTCCATCTCCGGCTACCACATGCAGGAGGCTGGTGCCACCGACGACATCGAGCTGGCCTACACGCTGGCCGACGGTCTGGAGTACCTCCGCGCCGGTGTCAACGCGGGCATGAGCGTCGATGAGTTCGCGCCGCGTCTGTCGTTCTTCTGGGCCGTGGGTATGAACCACTTCATGGAAATCGCGAAGATGCGTGCCGCCCGTATGCTGTGGGCCAAGATCGTGAAGCAGTTCAACCCGCAGAACCCGAAGTCCATGGCGTTGCGCACGCACTGCCAGACTTCCGGTTGGTCGCTCACCGAGCAGGATCCGTTCAACAACGTCTGCCGCACCTGCGTCGAGGCAATGGGCGCCGCCCTCGGCCACACCCAGTCGCTGCACACCAACGCGTTGGACGAGGCCATCGCGCTGCCGACCGACTTCTCGGCCCGTATCGCCCGTAACACGCAGATTTACATTCAGGAAGAGACACAAGTGTGCCGTTCCATCGATCCGTGGGCCGGCTCCTACTATATCGAAAGCCTCACGCACCAGATCGCGCACCGCGCCTGGGAGCACATCCAGGAAGTGGAATCGCTCGGCGGCATGGCCAAGGCCATCGAGACCGGCATCCCGAAGATGCGTATAGAGGAGGCTTCCGCCCGCAAGCAGGCCCGTATCGATTCCGGCAAGGAGTCCATCATCGGCGTCAGCAAGTACAAACTCGACAAGGAGTCCCCGATCGAGACCTTGGAGGTCGATAACACGACGGTCCGCGAGGCGCAGATCAAGCGTCTGGCCGAGCTGAGAGCCAACCGCAACGAAGAGGATGTGCAAGCCGCTTTGGAAGCCCTCACCGAGTGCGCCAAGACCGGTAACGGCAACCTGCTCGACCTCTCCATCAAGGCCGCGAGAGTGCGTGCTTCCTTGGGTGAGATTTCCATGGCGTTGGAGAAAGTCTATGGACGTTATAAAGCAAAAATCAACTTAATTTCAGGCGTGTACAGTAAAGAACAACAAGACAACGCCGCCTTCAAACGGGCTTGCGAGCGTTGCAACGAATTTGCCAAGAAGGAGGGCCGTCGTCCGCGTATCATGATTGCCAAGATGGGTCAGGACGCCGCGGCGCCAAGGTGGTCGCCACCGGCTATGCCGACATCGGTTTCGACGTCGATATGGGTCCCTTGTTCCAGACTCCCGAAGAGGCCGCCAAGCAGGCTGTGGAGAACGACGTGCACTTCTTGGGCGTCTCCTCACTGGCCGCTGGTCACAAGACGTTGGTCCCGCAGGTGATCGAAGAGCTCAAGAAGCTCGGTCGCGAGGACATCATCATCACCGTGGGCGGTGTGATTCCCCCGCAGGACTACCAGTTCCTGTACGACTGCGGTGTCGCCGCCATCTTCGGTCCCGGCACACGTATTGCCGACTCCGCGAACGCGATGCTGGACATCATTATGAATGAAGAATGATGAATGTAGAATGAAGAATATAGAATGGGAGTGGGGATTTGGACCTGCTCCCATTTTTTGTTTCAGGTTTCAGGTTTCAAGTTTCAGGTGACCACTACTTTGAAACTTGAAACTTGAAACTTGAAACTTGAAACTTGAATCCTGAAACTTGAATCCTGAATCTAAGTTAAGGGTCACAATCGGAGAGATGGGAAGCCGCCGTTAAAACCTCCAAATCTCTATCGGGTACTTGTCCTTGAACTGCCAAACGACTTGGCCGCGGTGGTTGATGTAGCCTGACCGTCTGTCCTTCGGGTCGTTGCTCAGAAACACGTATGCGAGTCCACCGTAAAAATGGTCCGCGTCAACGTATTGCGGCGGAATGACCCACTCACCCTTTTTGTTGATATAACCCCATCTGTCTGTACTGTCACCGGTTTGGACAACTAGTGCCAGCCCGTCGGAGAAATGCATGGGATAGTATTCCGGCTCCAGTGTAAACACCACAGTTCCCGTTGTGTCGATGAAGCCGTAACGATCGCCCATCTTCACGGCGGCAAGCCCTTCGGAGAATGCATCCATTTCGTCGAATTTCTGCTCTGTGATGACTTTTCCATTGCTGCCGACCAGGCTCCATTTTTCGTCACTCTTCGTCCTTATCCATGCGAGGTCCCCAACCCATGCACGGCAGGCATAATCATATTTTGGCGACACAATCCAATGTCCGTCAACGCTGATGACACCCCAAAGTCTATCTTTCATGGCAAGAGCGGTAGTTTTGTTAAGAAATTGTGGGGGTTCTTCAAATTGTGGTGTGAAAATGTATTCGCCATTCGCATCAATGGCACCCCATAATTCTTCCTCCCCTTCGTTAAATTCACATGTGCTTCCTTCCGCAACACCGTCCTGAAATGGCCAGGCATAGCAGAATTTTTCTCCAAAAAGGATTTCTCCGCGAGTGTTTATATATTGAGATTGGTTATTCTCGAATACTAAAGTGATAGTGTCAAAGAAATGATCTCCTCCCTCAAACCGAGGCTCAATGGCCATAGTGCCGTCCTGCTGGATGTAGCCGGTTTTGCCCTTGATGACGACCTTGGCAAGTCCATGTTGGAAATAGCCAGCGTATTCAAACTGCGGGCGGACGACCCATTCGCCTTTAGCATTGATATAGCCCCACTTCCGTCCCTTGGCTGCGGGAACCGGCCCGGACTTGAAATCAAAATATGGAGCTCCGATTTGACTAAAGGTCGGCCTGCAGATAACGTTCCCGGCGGTGTCCATCAGTCCGTACCGCACGTGATTGCCGTCTCCCGTCCAGAAATAGTGCACGGCTCCATCATACACTGAATCCGTCTGCGCGTTCAGTTGTAAACCTAAACAGCAGAGTGCCAATGATATGAGTAGTCGCAATGTTCGAAGGTTCATCATAATGATTTCATATTTCGGTTGCAAAAGTAGTCGTTATTTTCGTGAAGATACGAGAAATACACGGAGATTAAGGTCGAAAAGTGATAGGTACCTGGTAATAGCACTGCACAGGTTTCCCCAAATTCTTTCCGGGCTTCCATTTCGGCATGGACATAACGGCACGACATGCCTCCTTATCGCATTCGGGGAAGAGAGGGACTTTCACCTTGGCGTTGGTCACACGCCCGTCCTTCTCCACCACGAACTCAATCAAGACCGTGCCTGTGATGCCATTATCCTTCGCCACCTGAGGATATTGAATCTCCCTTACCAAAAAGGCTTGCAAGGAATCCATTCCTCCGGGGAATTCAGGCATCTCCTCCACGAACATTAACGGAGAATCCTCGTAATAAACATCGTCTTCGACGTCGCCTACCACTATCCCCTCGGTAGTCTCCCAATCATCTGGATCAGCTAGCTGTAAAGGTATTTGTGTGCAGCGGTTTGGGGTGGACGAATTTTCCGGGATGTCTGGTATTTTCCCCACCTCTTCCACGATACCGTCCACCTCATACGGGTTGGATTGTCCAGGAGGCGGCGGAACTTCCTGTCCGTCTGCCTCTTCCGGAACTTGCTGGGAGACAGCCTCCACGGCAGGCTCTGGCTCGTTGCTGGCGGCCGGCGTGGGCACCTTCGGACTGTGGCACGCCCCCATCATCATAGAGGAGACGGCGATGCCCGCCACTGCGACGGCCTTGCCAAGAGCACCGCGTTTAGAGAGTTCCCGCTCCAAGTAGCGCACTTCGGCCTCGCAGTAGGGACACGTACCACGGCAGTCCCCCTCGTGCGTGCATTCACGCTCCACCAACGGGATGTCGTTCACTTGCGCGATCTTCTGCCGCACATCTTTCAGGATTTCACAGGTTCGTTTGCCCTTTTTCATGATGTAGGATGTAGAATGATGAATATCGGGTGCAAAGATACTTTTTTTGAGAAACGAAAGAGTTGATTGTTTAGTATGCTTTTTAAGGGGCAATTTTTTCACCTTAAAATTATCTGCTGTGATCAGCGAGTTCTGCGGGATTATTTTATATCTTTGCAACCTTAATAACCGCTTATGAATATCAAGATTACAGCCATACGGAAGGCGGATTACCGCGATTTGCAGGCGCGGTTCGAGAACCCCATCGAGCACGCGTGCGACGTGCAGGAGGGGCAGACATGGATTTCGGTCGATGGCGCGCAGCCCGAGGGAATGTGCGACAGCGCGTGGGAGTCGATGCGGTGGTTCGTGCAGGAACTGGCCGCCGGCCGCGGCAACTTCTACGACGGCTGGATGAAAAACCCGCACTCCGCCATGATCAGCTGCAACGACGGCTTCAGGCCGGTGAGCTTCTATATTGAGTTAGCAGTTAGTAGTTAGTAGTTGTAACGAAAAGTCCCCATATATTGAAATCGCTTCTCTGAGCCGCCCCGGAGGGGCAAGAGCTCGTTAGCCCAAGTTGAGGCCGCAATCCTGTGATTAATGGACAAATTAATAAACAAACATTAGACAATGGACAGAATTCTGTTCCCGAAAAAGACAGCGATGACGGTGCTCCTGTCGTGCGCCCTGCTCATGACCTCCTGCTACAGCGGCGGCAAGTTGACGGGCGGCAGTGTCAAGGCCGTATCGGACAGCATTTGGGCGTACAGCCTCCGCCATCCCGACGGCTTCACGATGGATGTCGCCACGATGACGGAGCCGACGGAGGGTGTTGTTGTGGCGTACGCGGCCACCCAGGGCTGCCACTCCCGCAAGCAGCTCGGCAAGGTGGTGCGACACGCGCTCCGGCACGACGGTTATGTCGGCGGATGGCTCGACACCTCCGACAGCCTCTACTATTTCGACAGCTCCCGCCTCTTCCCTGAAGATTCCCTCGCCGCCGCCATCCGTTTCGGCATTGAGAATGAACAGATTGCGGTGTTTGTGCTGTCGGAAGGACGCGAGGTGCGATTAGATGGTCAGAATACGTGTCCTGATTCCGAATGGACTTTTCAGGAATCCGACTTTTCCGAGTGCATGCATATTCAACCTACAGATGACACAATTGTTGTGAAATTGCATTGGAGGCTGGCGATGTGGGAGCTCCTTGATTTCTCGCTGGCGCAGTTTGACAGTCTGGTGAACACACTCTGTTCGACCAATGACTGTTTCGAATTAACCTATTGGGATTTTATGGAAGATGTAATGTCTGATATTCCTGCGAACAGAAGAGGAAAGTTCTTGTATGAACGTATGAACGAAATCTGTCCGAACCGTGTCACGGCTATGCATATCAAGAATGAGACGGTGAATCTGGAACGGTTTGCGACAATGTCGCCGGGCTACCGAGTGCTGATGATTTGCCGGAAGCGTTACTGATCTCCACGTATCGCACGGATCCGCACGTATCTTTAACAAGTTCTAACACTCACCCCGCTTTTTTTATACGTGCAGATACGCGTGATACGCGGAGATATTTTTTTCAACAAACTGCAACCTTTCGGAATTTTTGCATCATATATATAAAGGGAATATTTTTGCACCATTAAATCGGACTACAATGAAACGAGGCAAACGGACCTGCGAAATCCTGAAGGACGTGCGGCGGAAAGTCGCGCAAGAGAACGACATCCCGTTGGTGGAACGCGAATGCACCCACGAGGGTGACTGTCGCGGCACGTGTCCCTACTGCGAGGCCGAAGTGCGCTACTTGGAGCGGGAACTCTCCAAACGCCGTGCTCTCGGCAAGGCTGTTGCGGTGGCGGGCATCGCCGTCTCCTCCATGATGATGGGTGCGTGCCACAGTCCGAAAACGCCCGCGACGCCTGTCGGCAACGAATCCGTGCCTACATCCGTCAACACGTTGTCGCAGCCCGCAGAATCATCCACCGAACCGGCCGACGAACCGGCAAACGAGCCAACCAACGGCAACCGACCTGCCACCGCCCCGAAAGAGGAAATAATCCTGCATATCGTGGAAAATGGTCTTTGTGTTTCAACAGATGGACCCGATTTTTGGGAGACTGACGTCACTGACGACTATGTTGGGGATGTGGAAGACGATGCTTATTACGATGAGCCGCCGATAATGGGTATGGTGGCGGAGGAGATGCCTGAATTCCCCGGAGGAATGGATTCCTTGCAAGCCTTTCTGGTAAGGGAGATTCAATATCCTCAGGTGGCGAAGGATAATGGCATCACAGGCACGGTCTTGGTTGAGTTCGTGGTGGAGAAAGACGGGAGTGTGACCAACGCCAAGGTGAAAGTCCCTCTCTTCCCCGAATGCGATAAGGAGGCATGTCGTGCCGTCATGTCCATGCCGAAATGGAAGCCCGGAAAGAATATGGGGAAACCGGTGCGGTGCTATTACCAGGTACCCATTACCTTCCGACCTTAATCTCCGCGTATTGACCATTGACTTTGACCATTGACTATTGCCTAATGCCTAATGCCTTTTAACTTGTCAATCTGAAACCTACTTCACTCGGTACGTGAACCGGTCAAACTTCTCAAACCCTAACTCTTGCAACCGCTCCACACTGCGTTCCACGTCCTTTTTGGTGTTGAATCCAGGAATCAGCGGTACGCGAAGAATGATATGCTCGCGGTTGTAGTTTCCGGCGAGCCATGTGAGGTTTTCCCACACCTGCGCGTTCGTTTTTCCCGTGTAGGCCGTGTAAATTTCGTCGTTGGCATCCTTGATGTCTATGATGAAGTCGTGGGTTAGCGGGGCAACGGTCTGAAGGGATGTCAGAGGGACGTTCAGCGAGGTCTCGAGGGTGATCTTCCATCGGTCGGCACAGAGGGCGTGGAATTGGCGGATGAACTCCGGGCGCAGAAGCGGTTCCCCGCCGCCGAAACAGACTCCGCCGCCCGTAGCGATGAAGTAGAGGTCGTCGATGAGCAGCTCTTGATAGAGGCTCTCTGGCGTGAACCAACGTACGCGAGCATTTGCATCCAAACAGCTTGGGTTCAGACAGTAACGACACCGCAGCGGACAGCCGTGGAAGGCAGCGAGCGTGGTTACGCCCTCGCCATCCACCCCGATGCGGTGGCGGTTCACCCCGATGAAGGGGGCTTCGGTTTGTGATGTTTCGGCTTTGTCAGTTAGTTCCATTGTTTATTCGATTCGTGATGGTCGTTTGTTTGCGACGATGTGGTGCTTTTGATGCGGTAGGTGTGCCGATGGCGAGGATTCACAATCGTCCCTCTTCCACGAAACTGTAATACTCTTCCTTGTGGATGATGATGTGATCAACGAGCAGGATGTCCATCAGGTCGGCGGCTTTCTGAAGCCTTTTGGTCAGTTGGATGTCCGCGTGGCTTGGGCTGACGGAGCCGGACGGGTGGTTGTGGCACAGGATGATTTGGGTGGCCTTGTTCAGCACGGCCTGCTGCATCACGATACGGGTGTCCACCGATGTGTTAGTGATGCCGCCCTTGCTGATCTGAATCGTGTTCAGGATGCGGTTGGCCTGGTTGAGGTAGATGGCCCAGAATTCTTCGTGATTCAGGTGCGCGATCTTATCTTGCATCAAACTGACTACGTCGAGGCTGTTTCGGATTTGCAGGCACTCTTCCACCTTTTCGGCGCGAATGCGGTTCCCGATTTCGAAGGCACTCATCAGGGAGATGGCTTTTGCCTGCCCGATGCCCTTGACTTGCGACAGTTCTCGCAGGGATTTTCCCGACAGCGTGTTCAAGCTGTTCCCTGATTCTGCGAGAAGCTTCTTGGCGAGTTCCACGGCGGAGTCATTAGGGCTTCCCGTGCGCAGCAGTATTGCAATCAGTTCCGCGTCAGTAAGGGCGGTGGCACCGCCTTTGGCATATTTTTCGCGAGGTCTGTCTTGTACACTCCACTGTTTGATAGTCAGTCTCTTGTTTTCGTAGGTGTTGGTTGGGTTCATTTCTTTTGGTTAGTACATTTGTGATCGTTTTAGCAAGTATGGTAGCAGTATCTGTTCGAATCCTTGCGTAATGTCCGCTGGGATGACGTCAATCTGGTATTGTCCGCATTTGACTTTGATTTCTTGGAAGTAGTCGCGCACGGTTTGTTGGTAGTATTCACGGATATTGTTGGCGTGCACTTTCACCTCGTGTCCAGTTTCCATATCAACAAAGCGGTAGAGCCGATTGTCGAAGGCGAAATCGTATTCCAGCTGTTTGTCAAAAGTGTGGAAGAGGACGACCTCATGTTTGTTGTGGCGCAGATGTCCCAGTGCGAGCAGCAGCTCTTCGAGATTGCCGGAGGTCTCCAGCATATCGCTGAAGATGATGACCAAGGAGCGGCGGTGGATCTGTTCGGCGATTTGGTGCAGGGTGTCCGTTACCATGGACTTCCGCTGAATGTCTTCCCCGATAGGTTGCAGCACCTTCTCCAATTCCCGGTAGATCATTTTGTGGTGGGCATCGCCTCCACGTGCATGCGTGTGCAGCTCCAGTTTGTCGGAGAAGAGGCTTAGGCCGACGGCATCGCGCTGGCTCTTGAACACCTGCATCAGCACGGCGGCAGCATATACGGCGAAGAAGATCTTGTTCGGCTGTGCGAGGGTGTATTTGTCCCGCTTGGGAAAGTACATGGATGACGAGTTGTCGATGACTAAATGACAGCGCAGGTTGGTCTCCTCTTCGTATTGCTTGACGAAAAGTTTGTCGGTGCGGGCGTAGAGTTTCCAGTCGATGTGCCGGATCGGCTCTCCGGTATTGTAGGGCCGGTGTTCGGCAAATTCCACCGAGAATCCGTGCATGGGGCTCTTGTGGATGCCCGTGATAAAACCTTCCACGACCTGTTTGGCCACGAACTCCACGTGGTCGAACTGTGTGATTTGCGTCAAGTCAATAGTATATGCCATATCGTAATTTTTTCGGGGTGCAAAGGTACAATTTTTTAAGCAATAGGCAATAGGCAGAAGGCAATAGTGATAAGGCAGCAGGCGGTAGGGACGTGAATTAATGTTTGAGAAAGGTGTACCATGCATCAAGGAAGCTCTCGCGGAACTCCGTGATACTGTAGTTGGGCGTGAAAAGGTTGCCGTTGCGGAAAATTCTTGGTGTTTTTCCTTTCTCGTAGAGAATCACACAAGGAAAATCGCTTTCTTGGAGCGGCGGGGTGGGGGAGAGTTGCATATAATGGTCGGAGGTGTCGTAGTAGAGGGCGAACGGCTTGTTGAGATTCTGACGGATTCGGGCGGCGAGTTCGTAGGCGGCCATTCCGTTGATGGGAGTGGGATAGACGTGCCCGAGGTGGATATCCTCCGTGGTCGATTCCGCAAGTAGTTTGTACACGGCTTTTACGCAGCCAGAGCACTCCAAACCGCTGTGCAGCACCAGTACGCACTTGTCGGACGGTAGCGCATCCATGCGTATGAGGTCGCCGGATGTGGTATGCAGTTGTCCCTCATCGAACGGCGGGGCTGGAGGTGTGTACCGCATAACCTTGTAAGCAAGTATGGGGTCGTGCTCCGAGAAGTACTTGTTCACGTCGGAGATGTACTCGGACGGTGTTTTGCCCTGCCAGGGGACATCTGTTTTGTAGGTGAGTTGTACGATTTTACCATCATCGGCGGCGTTTCCTTTGTCGAAAGCTCCCTGAGTAAATGGGAATCGGGCTGCGTGATAGGTGCTTTCTTCATGGTTTGTTCGCAGATATTGGGTGGTTAATCCATTCTCTTTGCGGATGGCGTATTGCAGCGCCGATTTCCCAGTTGCGGTGTCAAATTGCATGTAGAATAGCAGGAGATCCCCGCGAAGCGGCATAATGACTTTCGGATAGGAGTAGTCGTTCAAGTCGTCCTTGACGGCGTAGATGCGCTCAATTCCGTATGGGAAAGATAGCGTTTTCCGGATATATTCGTCCTCGAAGGCCTTCCACAGGGGCAGGTCGAAGCGAAGGGTGTCCCGAAATGTTCCGTCCAGGTCATAAACCTCCACGCGGGGGTGTCTCGTGCTTAGGAAGAATACAGATTGTTTGTTGTGGGAAATGTAGCGGTTCGGCTGGATCTGCACGATGTGGGGTGCCTCGTAGGGCAGTTCCCGCACAAGTGTCGCCGAGTCGCCTTCCAAGTCCTGTTGAAACCACTTGAACCCCTTGTCATGGTCTTCCTCGAAGAAATGGATCCTATTTTCATGCAGGTATCCCATGAAAAGGTTCGGGTGACGATACGTCGCTTCCACACGGTAGGTTCGGTTTTGGATTTGTTTGTAAAGAATGAGTTCTTCCTGTGTGGTCAGTAAGATATGGTCACCGTCGAGGCAGAAGTCGTAAATCCAGAGGCTGCGGGCGTACCGTTCTTTGTTACGGACGCCATCGGGCATCGGGAGTACGATTTCCGACTGTTCATAATGATCCGTCGATAGCGTGTGGACGACCGCTTGATAGCTGTTGCCCATGTTCTGAAACCCCTGTTGTTCAACGAAATAGAACGTTCTGTCAATCATTCTGCATAGGATAAGGTTCTGATTCCCAGGCGTATGGATACCTTGAAATGCAACGATTGTATCCAATGTAAACTGGTTGCCAATCCATTCTTGTCCGCAGACACTCAGAGAAGTCAGCGCAATGCTAACGAAGATGATTATTCGTGTTTTCATTAGGGCTCGGTTTTGGAAGTGTGGAATTAATTACTGCTTACAGAGGGGAGAAGGTTCGTCTTTTCGATGTAGATTTTCATTGTGGAGGAGTTCGCATCGCTGGCCGTCACCACCCCACGCACCACATAGGTCTCCGTTTTGTTCGCTTTCGAAGTTCCGGAATTGTTGGCGAAGGCAATGGTCTTTGTGTAAACGCTTGGAATAGAGGCTCCTTTGCCTGCGTTCGGCTTTACGGCGGAATCCATGTTCTGCTCCTGGGCCGCCTCATACTGGATGATGACGTTGTTGATGGCCGCTTGCAGAGCATTCACCTTGCTGGATTCTGAGACGGTTGAGACTGCAGTGCCGTTATTGACCGTCAGGTGTGTGCAATTCGGCACCCTACATGCGGTGAAGCCGCCACCCGAGCACTCCAACTGGCCGACGCCGGTAGGACTGAGGTCCGCTGGCGTGTAGGAGACATAGTTGTACAAGTTGAGGATGGCTGTCCAGCCGCCGTTGCTCTTGGTTACAACAACCGCAGGGACCTTTTCAGCAAATGCGCTGAACGTGAAAACAGTTAATCCGATGAATAATAATAATTTTTTCATAGTTCTTTTGTTTTTTTAAGTTAGTAATTTTGTTTAATTTGTTTGTTTTTGTTTATTTTTGTTTGGTTGCCTTCTTTTCGCGGAGGCGGCAGTTTCCTGCTTACGTTAATCGACTTTGTTCTCACATAGGTGGATTAAGGTTTTGTTTTATCGTTGCGGCGAGTCTTCTATTTTGGTTTAACAATAACTGTTTTCACAGCTTTGATCAGCAAGGGTCGCCAACCCTTTTTTGAACATGGCAAAGATAATACATCGGAAAGCGTTTGTCAAGAGTTTTGAAAATTTTTTTTCTCGCTGTGTTTCAGTGAGTTGCATAAAAGCCGTTAACTAATCGACCTCGATTAGTTAATTTTTGAGTCCAGATTTCGCAGATTTTTGGGGTTCGGCTGCAAAAACCGAATCGGAGGGTCCTACAAAACGACCTGATTCTTGGCCATGATTTTGCGCAGGTTGATGAGGGCGTAGCGCATACGTCCAAGGGCGGTGTTGATGCTGACGTTGGTCATCTCAGCAATCTCCTTGAAGCTGTAGTCGTTATAAATGCGCAGCTTCAGCACCTCCTTCTGTTCTTCGGGCAGGTACTCCACGTAGTGGTTGAGATCGGAGTATGTTTGCTCGCGGATCATCTTCTCTTCCACCGACTCGTCCCTCGACCCGATGATGGTGAAAATGTCAAAGTCTTCGCCGCCATCCACCGTGGGCATGTGCTGCAGCCTGCGGTAATAGTCGATTTTCAGATTATTGGCAATCCGCATGATCCACTGGAAGAACTTACCCTCTTCGTGATAATTTCCGGACCGTATGGTATTGATGACTTTGATAAAAGTGTCTTGAAAGATGTCCTCGGCCAGCTCCTTGTTCCGGACGGACACAATGAGATAGGAGAACAGCCGCCGTTGGTAACGGAGGATGATGGTTTTTAAAGCCATTTCTTCACCAGCTTGATAACGCGCTATCAACTCGTTATCGGACAAGGCATTCCAATTCATGATATGCTCCTTTCTTAAGGTTTGTACTAAATTCAGAAAGTAGATGTCTTTTCGATAGCCGGTTCCTTTTTAAGTTTAACTTATAATGCCTTGATTGTTTTTAATTGAGCTGCAAAAATATAATTTTTTTGAATACGCCGTTCATTTTCTGAATTTTTTTACGATGCACGCACTTTTCTCAAAAAAAGTATCTTTGCAGTCGTATTAAAGAATGATGTGTTATGAAGAAAAATATCGTTTTAGTGGGTCTGTTTTTATTTACTGTTGTAGGTTTTATGAACGCACAACAGTATGATATCCAGTTAGATAACAAAACTTATACAGATGGCATCGCCAGCATAAAGCTCACTGCTGGTGACGACCAGCTTGCCGATCCTGTCGGGGTTTTGGGCGAAACATGGTTCCAGATTTCCTTCGATGACCTGAATGTTGATGTCCGGCACTTGAAATACACCTTCATCCACTGCACCCACGACTGGCAGCTTTCGCAGCTCAATCCGATCGAGTATATTGAGGGATTCATGGAGGAGGACATCACGAAGTATGAACATTCCTTCAACACGATAGAGCCCTATATGCATTATGAGGCTGTTTTAGAATATATCGTTCACTAAATCAGGAAATTATATTCTGTTTGTTTATGATGACACTCCGGATAATCCGATTTTGACCCGACGTTTCATGGTTGTTGAACCGGTGCCTGTCAAGATAGTTTGCGATGTTCACTCTGCCTTCGACGTGAATAATAAATTTACCCATCAAGATGTTGATTTCACGGTCTTTACGGGTGCTTATCGGATCCGCAACCCTCAAATGTCGGTTCGCGCCACTATCCAGCAGAACGGCCGTTGGGACAATGCCAAGATGGGGCTGATCTACCATTCGGGCGTCGGTTCTGAGTTGAATTTCAATTACTTGGACGGTACCAACTCTTTCCCTGGTAGTTCGGAGTTCCGTACTTTCGACATCACCACGCTGCGTTCTAACGCCGACCGCATTGTGGGTATTTCTTTCGTCAATCGTCACAATCACGCATACGTGTTGCAGGACGATGCGCGCCCGTTTTCCGCATACGAGAGCCGTGGCAACATGAACGGCCACTGCTACTATCGTAACCGCGACCTAGTTAACGAGTATTCAGAGGATTACGTGTTTACCCATTTTACCTTGAAGAGCAATACTCCGTATAATGAAGGTGATGTGTATGTGTTTGGCGAACTGACCGACTGGCAACTTCAAGAGGATGCTAAGTTGCATTATAACAAGGAGTTTGACTTCTGGGAAACGGAACTTTTGCTAAAGCAGGGTGCGTATAATTACCAGTATGTCTATCTCCCGTATGGTAGCAGCACGATTGATGCCACGTATGTCGAGGGATCTCATTACGAAACTAGTAATATATACAATATTTACGTGTATTACCAGGAGGAGGGTTCCTCCTACGATCAGCTCATCGGTTTCCAGTCCTGCTCAATTGTTGACAGGGAACATTAGTCTTTGTTCTTGACGCACCTGACCGAGTAGAACGCCTCTTTTGGGGTGCAGTTGATTTCTACCGTTGCGTTGGTGTAGTAAAAACGATGAATAGGAGAGGTGTCGGGACTGCCGTCGGAGCAGGTCCAAAAGCCCGTGTTGGTGCCAAAGCCCTCCGCTTCCCCATTCCATACGCTGCCTGCGGGAAGTACGGAAAATCCTGTGCTATTGTTTGTTGCGACGTTTTCAATAACGCAGCAGCCGGCTCCTTGTGTCAGGAAGTCGAATTGCCATCCGTTGGTGGAAGACATTGCTTTGGCCACGTTGTTCACGTCAGTGCCGCAGCGGTAGTAGTCCTTGTAGCCCACATAGTCTTCTATACCCATCCACTCGAAGTTCGAGGGCACGTGCCATCCATCGGGGCAGGGACCTTGCACGCGACCGTCGGTCTCCTCCGTCGGTTCTGCTCCGTTAAGAACGGAAAACCATGTGTAGAGTCGTCCGTAGGTGGCTATCAGTGATGAGTCGGCGTTCGGTATGGCGGGTGTTGGGGTAATGGCCTTGCCATCAGCATAATGTGTTGTCCGCAGGTTTTCCCGCAGCCAGCATTCGTCGCCCATCACCACGGTCTGATACACGTTCCCGTCGATGTCGGTCACGGGACCGCAATCCTTGACGGGCGGCTGGGCTATTGCAAAAATGGCGATGCTACAAAGGATAGCGGTCGCCAATGTTCTGATATTGAGTGTGTTCATAATCAATGTTTATGTGGTCGGATCTGTGTCAATTGTAGAGACGCAATGCATTGCGTCTATCGTAGAGACGTGCCATGGCGCGTCTCTTCAAAGGGTTATTCAATTCGGTCGGCAATCAGATATTTGTTGCGGTCGGCACCATTACGGACAATGAGTTCCGCGAGGTAGCCCGCGAGGAAAAGCATGAGGCCGAAGACCATGGCGAGGAGCGCGAGGTAGAAGAGCGGTTGCTCGGTGACCTGACGGAAGCCGGGCACAGCATGGTGCAAACGGTACAGCTTCTGCGCAATCAGCACGATGGTGATGATAATACCGATGAGGAAGGAAAGGCTGCCTAAGCTGCCGAAGAAGTGCATCGGTTTCTTGCCGAATTTCGACATGAAGTTGACGGTCAGCAGGTCGAGGTAGCCGTTGATGAAGCGGTCCCAGCCGAACTTGGAAACCCCGTGTTTGCGTTTCTGATGGATGACCACCTTCTCGCCGATTTTGGTGAAACCCGCCCATTTAGCGAGGACAGGGATGTAACGGTGCATCTCGCTATAGACCTCGATGGACTTCACCACGTCCTTTTTGTATGCTTTGAGTCCGCAGTTGAAGTCGTGAAGCTGGATGCCCGATTTCCGGCGGGTGGTCCAGTTGAAGAACTTCGACGGGATGTTCTTAGTGAGTTTTGAGTCGTAACGGACTTTTTTCCAGCCAGATACGAGGTCGTAGTCGTCTTCCGTGATCATACGGTAGAGTTCGGGAATCTCGTCAGGGCTGTCCTGCAGGTCGGCGTCCATGGTGATGACCACATCGCCTTGGCAAGCTTCGAAGGCGGTGTTCAGGGCGGCCGATTTGCCGTAGTTGCGGCGGAACTTGATACCCTTCACGGCGGGATTCTGGGCGTGAAGTTCTTGGATTACCGACCACGATCCGTCGGTGGAGCCGTCATCGACCATGATGATCTCGTAGGTGAAATTGTGCTCGGCCATCACGCGCTCAATCCACGCGGCCAGTTCGGGAAGCGATTCGGCTTCGTTTAACAACGGTACTATTACAGATATATCCATCTTGTGGTTTAAGGTTGAGGGTTTAAGGTTTATGGGTTACACGGTTACTCGGTTACTCGGTTACACGGTTACTCGGTTATATGGTTATACGGTTATTGTTCGGGGGTGTCGGCGGCGGCCTCGATGGGGTTCTTCGATTTGTAGTGGAACATGGCAACGAAGAGGCCGAAGAACATTCCGTAGAGCAGGTACATCATCGCGCTGACGGCGGCGTACTGCCCGTTTTTGTCGTAGCGGGGCACGTGGGACTTGTTCTCCTCGTAGCGTTTCTCAAGCGGGTCGATGCTTGGAAGCTCTTCATTGGTCTTCTGCACAAGGCTTTGGACGAATGGGGTGGAGGCTTTTCCGTCGTTCTGCTCGATGTAGCTGGTCATCGTCTCCATCAGCACCCGTTTGGCGTAGGGCGTGAAGTTGCCGAGCTGGTACTGCTCCTTGTCGGCTTCGGGCTTGGAGCGCAGTTTGCCGGTGTAGAAATTCTGGATGATGAGGGTGCCGCTGGAGATTTCGTTGCACAGGGTGTCGTTCAGCGATTCGCGGGTCAGCAAACTGTCCTTTTGCGCTTGCATCAGCTGTACGGCGGCATCGGTGTAAGCCATCAGCTCAGCATTCTTCAGAGTGTCTTTGGCGAGGTTTTGCTTGTACTTTTCCAGCGCGATGACGTACTTTTTTTCCAAGCCGTCCTTTTCGATGAAGGAATAGTGCAGCAGGTCGTAGCCAAAGAGGATGGCGGCGCCGACGAGGGAAATCACGATGCAGCTAAAGTAGGCTTTCGCGAACGAGAGCCGTTCGGGATAGACCTCCTTGAACTCCTTCACCCCATAGTGAAGCACGAGGATGAAGCCGACAATCATGGCCAGGTCAAGCAGTTGCGCCGACTGGTAATCGACTTTGCGGGCGAACATCTTCAGAATCTCGATGCCCGCCAGCATAATCCCCGCGATGATTCCCCACTTGAGGTGGATCTTCCAGAAATTGTTGTCGTTTAACATGTTGTTGAATTTTAGACTTGAGACTTAGGACGTTAGACTTTTGGGGTAATTACAATCTACGTCTTAAGTCTTAAGTCTCAAGTCTTTAGTCTTATTTCGGGCAGCAGAATTCGGTGAGGACGCTGCAGGTCGATTTCGGGTGGGCGAAGCCGATCATGAGGCCTTCGGCGCCGGGGCGGGCGCACTTGTCGATGAGGCGGACCTGTTTTTCCTCCAGTTCGTGCAGGGCCTCGTTGGTGTCGGGCACTGCGAAAGCGATGTGGTGGATGCCCTCGCCCTTGTTCTCGATGAACTTGGCGATGGTGCTCTCAGGTGATGTCGGCTCCAGGAGCTCGATCTTGGTTTGTCCCACCTTGAAGAAGGCGGTTTTCACCTTTTGGTCGGCGACCTCTTCGAGGTTGTAGCATTTCATCCCGAGGATGTTCTCGTAGTACGGGATGGCTGTTTCCAGACTTTTCACGGCGATGCCGAGATGTTCGATGTGGGTGATGTTCATATTTTGACTTTTTTTATGTTTTGATACGCCCCACACTGCGCTTCGCTTGTGTGGGGTTAATTGCACTTCGTGCGTTTTGCCTCTTCGAGGCTGCTTAAGGAAGCCTTTTTATATATTCATCATTTCTACGTTTTTCATTTGTTAATCGCGGTCAGGCGTAGCGTCGAGCCAGGTGGTTTTGTGTTTGATGAGTTTGATAAGGAGGGCGATGACGGCGTATGCGATGGTGAGGTTGAGGAAGAACCAAGGTTCGGCAGGGTCGTCCAGCTCGGGACGTGCGAGGTTTTGCATGACAATCCGCTCAAAGAGTGCGTAGTCGAGGACGGTATAGGAGACGAGAACCGACATAAAGGTGGCGTATTCGCGGCGGATGAGCGTCTTCCAAGAGAACTGGAGCATTCCGGGTTCGTAGAGGGACCATTTCGGGATGAAAGCTGGCACTTTTGCCGCCCACTCTTCGAACTCGTCGCCGTACTTGGAGCGGAGGAAGGCTTCTTCGGCCATCATAATGCGCTCATAATAAATCCAATAGACAAGAGAGACGGTGACGAAGGCGAAGATGTTCATCGTATAGACGAGCAGTCCGGCCCAAATGAGATAGTTGGCGAGATAGAGTGGATGGCGCACCACGGAGTAGATGCCCTTGGTGTTGAGATGGTCGGCGACCTGCTTGGCGGTGTTGCGGCCGGAGGTGCCTTTGGGCGTGGTGCATACCGTGTAGGCGCGCAGGGCGAGGCCGGCGAAGACCAACAGCAACGACACGATGGTGCAGACGGTGTAAAGGGGACCGCCCCAACCCCAGTGGAAATTAATGCTGTCGTAAAGTTTGTCGTTGGTGAAGAACAGGATAGGCAGGGAAAGCGCAAAGATGAGCACCGGGATCTGTCCCCGGTACTTGAAGAGCTTCGCGCCCGTCGCCTCCATTGTTTGAATCAGTGCCATTTTTTCGGTCTAAATTTCGGGGTGCAAAGGTACACAAATTTCGAATACCATAGACGAAAAAAGGATGACAAAAGCCATCCTTTTTCATTAACCATTAAAATCTTTACATTATGATTACCCTCTGCGCTCTTTAATACGGGCTTTCTTACCCGTCAAATTACGGAGATAGTAAATTCTTGCTCTGCGGACGACACCGCGTTTCACAACCTTAATCTCGGAGATCATCGGGGTGGTGAAGGGGAAGACTCTCTCCACGCCGATACCGCCGGAGATTTTGCGCACGGTGAAGGTCTTGTTCACGCCGCTGCCCTTGATTTGCAGCACCACGCCCTGGAAGTTCTGGATACGCTCCTTGGAACCTTCGACGATTCTGTAGGAAACATTGACGGTGTCACCGGCTTTGAACTTCGGAAACTCTTGAGTCGTTATGAAGTTATCCTCTACGTATTGAATCAACTCGTTTTTCATTGCTCTATCGTTTTATTCTTCTGTTATTTACTCCTAAAATTTGAGGTTGCAAAAATACACTTTTTTTGAATATCCACAACAGGTTGCCGAATATTTTTTTGACATTGTTATTTTGTTGATTAATAGTTTGTTATGGTTTGTTTGGTGTGGATAAAGAGGATGATGGCCCTTCTAATTCTGTCTGTTTTGCGCAGATTGTCGGACAGAACTTGCGCGTTTTTGTCTCAACATCCGTTTTTTTTTTTTTTTTCGTAAAGTTTATTTCCGTAGCTGATTGCCTCTTCTGTCGCTCTTCTGTCGCTCTTCTGTCGGCGAAAGACATGTTTGGGCGAAGTATGTGCGACGCAGCGGGAGCGGAGTAGTGAGGTTGTGAATAGGGATATACTTGAAACAAAAAAACAGCGACTTACATCGTAAATCGCTGTCCTTCATTGTTTCGGGCGGCAGGTCGGATTCGAACCGACGACCCACGGAACCACAATCCGGTACTCTAACCAACTGAGCTACAACCGCCATTTGGTGTCTTAATAAGACGCGGCAAAAATACACTTTTTTTGGATATGCACAACACTGTTGATAATTTTTTTTTCTTCACCATGATTTCGGCCTTTCAATGGTGATTTTTTTTGTGTTTTCAAACCGAAAAATTACTATCTTCGCCAATTGTTTGTATCTTGCCTCATTAGGCGCAAAACTTGTTATAAAACGTTGGTAATGAATAATATACTTATAATACTAAATATGATATATGTCGGTTATGTTGGCAAATTTCTCGCCAAACTGTGAAATTTTAAAATGCTATAGGGGACTTCTATTTTTTACTTCTTCGCGCTGCCGCCGACCTTGGTGCGAAGTCCGTTAAATACCAAGATAAGCAAACAACGCCGCAAAATTAATTCTTTTGGGGACTTCTAATTATTTCTCCCTGACTCACAGTTTCTTATAGACAAAAATCCGCTGAAAATGACACCCAAAATCCCCGTTTCGGTCAACTTGCGACA
>CAJOKR010000038.1 GCA_905235135.1 uncultured Bacteroidales bacterium | reverse complement strand
TGTGGACAACTAGCATGGCGGCAAAAATACGAAATTTTCGTATCTTTGCCGCCATAAAATTCGCTATGTTCAGCAAGATTCTAAACACGTTCGGCACGAGGATTGTGGTCGCCTTCATCAACTTGGCGATTGCGATTCTCATTTCGCAAGTGCTGGGCGACAGCGGAAAAGGCCTGCAATCACTGGTGCTGACGAACATCAGCTTCATCCTGATATTCTCGGAAATCGTCTGCGGGGCGAGCCTCGTCTACCTCACCTCCCGCCATTCGTTTTCGAAACTGTGGCTGCCGTCGGTGCTGTGGGCATTGCTCGTGGCCGTCGTCATGGGCATCCTGATGCTTGTGCTGAACATGGGATTAGACACCTCGTTAGCCGTCCATACCGCCGTACTCTCATTCATCTCCTCGTTCGCGAGCATCAACTTCCGCATCCTGATTGGGCGGGAAGAAGTGAAGAAAGCCAACTACAACACGCTGCTGCAACCGCTTATGCTGATCATCACGCTGGTGGTCTATTACCTCGTGCTCGGCCGCCGCGACATCTACGGCTACATTCTCGGACTTTATCTCGCCTACCTGAGCTCTTCCGTGCTGGGTGTCTGCCAGTTACGGGCCGATTATCGGTCGCTCACCCTCTCGCCGCTGCGGGAATACAAAGATACGCTGAAGGCGCTCTTCAAATACGGATTCCTCAACCAGACCAGCCATTTCGTGCAATTCTTCAACCTACGGCTGAGCTACTACCTGTTGAACGCCTACGTCGATACGGGCCAGGTGGGGGTCTATTCCAACGCCGTCTCGTTAGCCGAGGCGCTTTGGATTATCTCCAACAGCATCGCGCTGGTGCAATACGCCCGTGTTTCGAACAGCACATATACTGCTTACAACCAACGACTTACGCTTGACCTTGCCAAAATCTGCTTTGCCATCTCGCTGCCGGCGGTGCTGATCTTGGCGCTGCTTCCGGCCCCCTTCTTCCAGTTCGTTTTCGGTCCTGAATTCGGGATGATGTCCACCCTCATCAAGATTTTAGCGCCCGGCGTGCTCCTCTACGGGGTCTATCTGATTCTCGGACACTACTATTCCGGCTCCGGCCGCTACTTCATGAACACCCTCGCCGCTCTTTGCGGGCTGGTCATCACCTTAGCATGTGGCTTCACCCTGATTCCACGCTTTGCCGCACAGGGTGCCGCTATTACCGCTTCCTTAGCCTACAGCATGAACGCCGTTTTCATGCTGGTATGCTTCGTCAAAGAGTCTCGGTTCAAAATCCGCGACTTCATTCTAACACCCACAGAATTAAAAGAATATATCATCGAAATCAAGAACCATTACCTGAAATGAACACTACAACGAGTAATAAGATTGTAAAAGGGTTTCGCGCAATGAAACTTATCTTCAAGTTCCCCTACCTGCTCAATTTGGTGCTGGAAAGTGAGGATGTGTTCCAAAAGCTAGTTTCCAAGAAGTATGGGTTGGACAACGGTTTGCCACTCTTACATTTGGAGGAACTTTTCCCCGATTTTACCGAGACCATTTCGCCGTATGCTTACCTCTCCGGCGCCACCATGCCCATTGACATCGCGCTGCTGAAGGCCATTGCCCGCCGGCAAAATGCACAGTCCTACTTCGAAATCGGCACCTGGCGGGGTGAAAGTGTGACCAACGTGGCGGCTGTCGTGCCCCATTGCGTCACGCTGAACCTCCCGAAGGAGGAGATCCTCAAGCTGACGGGCGACAAACGTTACGCCGATGCACATGCCTTCTTCTCCAAAAATCTGAGCAACGTGACGCACCTGGAAGGCAACTCGCAGAAGTTCGACTTCACCCCGTACAAGGGACAATTCGACTTAGTGTTCATCGATGGCGACCACCATTCCGACGCGGTGAAGAAGGACACGCAGACCGCCTTCGAGCTATTGCGGAACGATAATTCCGTGATTGTATGGCACGACTACGGCTACGACCCCGAAACCATCCGCTGGAGCGTCCTTGCAGCCATCTGGGAGGGCACGCCGGAGGAAAAACGCGGCCGCCTTTACCACGTCGCCAACACGATGTGCGCCATCTACCTCCCCGGCGAATTCCACACGGAAACACTGGTTCCACACGCGACCCCGAAACATTACTACGAAGTGACGCTGAAACCCGTTAAATGTTGATGTGACCGTTGTAGAGACGCGCCTTGGCACATCTCTACGGATGTTAGCATTTCCACACCCCATAACCCCTTAAACCTTAAACCCTAAACCTTAAACCCTAAACCTTAAACCCTAAACCCTAAACCTTAAACCCTAAACCTTAAACAAAAAATTGTATCTTTGCCGTTTCATATCAAACGATCGATTATGACCAAACAGATACCCGCCTCCGAACTGCCCCTGCAAAACGACGGGGCCATTTATCACCTCAACCTGCACCCCGAGGAGCTGGCCGACAATGTCATCTTGGTGGGCGATCCGGGCCGTGTTTCGATGCTCTCCGCGATGTTCGACACCGTGGAAGTGCGCAAGCAGAACCGCGAGCTCATCACCCACACCGGAACCTACAAGGGCAAACGGATCTCCGTGATTTCCACGGGCATGGGCACCGACAATATCGACATCGTGCTCACGGAGCTGGATGCGCTGGTCAACATTGACCTTGCCACCCGCACGGTGAAAGAGTCGCACCACACGCTAAATCTCGTTCGCATCGGCACTTCCGGTGCTCTGCGTCCCGAAATCGAGTGCGGTACCTTCGTGGCCTCCGAGTACGGTCTCGGCATCGACGGCGTACTGCGCTTTTATGAAACGGGGAACCTCATCCGTGAGGATCTCGTGGAGGCCTTCGTGCGCCATACCGGCTGGGACAGCACACTCCCCTACCCTTACTTCACCCCCGCGTCGCCTGAGCTGCTCGCCCGCATTGCGCACGACATGACGAAAGGTGTCACCGTCAGTGCTCCGGGATTTTTCGGTCCGCAAGGCCGCGAAGTCCGCATCCGGGTGAAGTATCCCGAGCTCAACAAGAAGATCGAATCTTTTGAGTATCAAGGAAATGTCATCACCAACATGGAGATGGAGTGCTCCGCGCTTTACGGTCTCGGAAACATCCTGGGCCATCACCCGCTCACCATCTGCCTCATCATCGCCAACCGCGTCACCGGCCAATTCCTCGACAGCTACCACGACCGTATGGAGATGCTCTGCCGCACAGTGTTAGACCGAATTTAACGATAGAACAATGAAAAAGTTCCTACTCTATGCAATATGCGTCCTTGTCGGCATCACCACCGCTTTCGCCGGGCCGACATCGTGCAAAATTCTGTATCTGATTCCCTTTGAGTCAGACAGTTACACAACGCCGTACATCAAAGAGTGCGAGGACATGGATTTAGTACGCTCATACCAGCTGATGGGTTTTTGGAACGGGGCGCAGATGGCCATTGAGGAGATGAGCCAAAACGACAACATCCAGTTCGATGTCATCGTGCGGGACATCTCCAACAACGAGGCGAAACTGCGTAAGATTCTGGAAGACACTGAGTTGATGGAAGGTGTGGATCTCATCATCGGACCGTTCTTCGGCAAGCTGTTTGCCGTAGCGGCCACGTATGCGAAACAGTATCAGATCCCCATCGTGAACCCCTTCACGAACCGCAAGGACTTCATGAAAGACAACGAATATGTTTATAAGCTGATTCCTTCGTTGGAGGCGCGGCCCGCCATGATTTCGTTCCTGGCACAGCAGACCAACGCCTACCCGATCATCATCTACGGTGACTCAACCGACAAAGACAAAGAGATGGCGGCTTATCTGAGCTATTTCCGGGAGAATCACATCGCCCACGAAATCACCCCGAATGCCTCCACCGTGGTGACACGCCTTTCGGACTACAAACCCACCATCGTCATCACCTTCTACGACAACCCCGCGCAAAACCTCATCATCTCGCGCAATCTGCTCTACAGCAAGAAAACCGACAACCTCACTTTCGTGGTGCCGAAATCGTGGATGGAGTCCAAAACCTACGACATCGAGTACTATTCGAAGCTCAATCTGCACTTTTTCTCGGATTATTACATCGATTTCGAAGAGGAAAAGACCAAAACGTTCATCTACGACTACACGCAGAAGTACGGGGTGCCGCCCTCCTTGGAGAATTTCGCGTTCCAAGGCTACGACATCACCCTCTATTTCGTAACATTGGTGACCAACGAGCTGGACCTCGACCGCGTGAAAGTCAGCCCGATTGCATTCCCACTCTCCTTCGACAAATCACCCGACGGCGGCTACGAGAACGTGAACGTGCAATTTCTCGAAGTGAAAGACCACGAAATCATTCCGAGCGGGTACTAAATCAACCTCCCCATGCAGACCTTCTTCGCCGACGTAATCCTGCCGCTGCCCATCGAGGCGCGCTTCACCTACCGCGTGCCACAGGCACTCAACGGGCAGGTGGCGTTCGGTATGCGCGTGGTGGTGCCATTTGGGGCCAACAAGCTCTACGCCGCCATCGTGGAAAAGGTCCACGAAAACCCGCCCAAGCTCTTCACGGTCAAGTACATACTGGATGTCATTGACGAACGTCCCGTGGTGTCGGAAGCGCAATTCCGGCTCTGGCAGTGGATTGCCGACTACTACATGTGTACCATCGGGGAGGTGATGGCCGCCGCGCTGCCCTCCGCCCTGCGACTCGCCAGCGAAACCAAGGTCAAAATTCACCCCGAATTCGACGGCGACATCTCCGTGCTCACCCCCCACGAACTGAACGTGGTGGAATTGCTTCTCCATCGCGAGACCATGACCGTGGCCGAAGTCAGCAAAACGTTGCAGATCGCCAAGGTGATGCCCATCATCAAATCGTTAGTCGAGAAGCGGGTCGTTATCACCGACGAAGAGATTCGAAATCCGTACAAACCTAAGAAAGAGACAGTTATCCGTCTCGCGCCGCCATACGACAACGAGCCAGCCTTTATGGAGCTGCTCGACCGGCTCAATGCAAAATCCTCCACCTCGCAGCAGGCCGACACGCTGTTAGCCTTTATGATGCTCACCCGCAAGAATGGCCGCTACCGTTTCGACGCGGCGATTCCCAAGAGTACCCTCACCAAGAACGAAAACATCAATCCCAACAGCCTGCAGACGCTCATCAAAAAGGGGATTCTGCTCTCCGAAGAGCGCGTCATCTCCCGTTTGGCGGACTATTCCACCGAAAATGCCAGCGAAGTAAGCCTTTCCGAGCTACAAACACGGGCATACGAGGAGATCAAACAGAGTTTTGAGAAGTTTCCAGTCACGTTGCTGCACGGTGTCACTGGCAGTGGCAAGACCGAAATCTACATAAAGCTGATTGACGAAGTGCTGAAACAGGGCAAACAGGTGCTCTATCTGCTTCCCGAAATTGCGCTCACCTCGCAGATTGTCAACCGGTTACGGAAGTATTTCGGGGACAAAGTCGGGGTTTACCACTCCCGCTTCAACGAGTATGAGCGGGTGGAAATTTGGGATCGGGTGCTTCGAGGTGACGAGACCAGCGACACATCCAAATACCAGCTTATCCTCGGGGCACGGTCCGCTTTGCTGCTGCCTTACAAGGACTTAGGGTTGGTCATTGTGGATGAAGAACACGACGGATCTTACAAGCAAATTGATCCCGCCCCGCGCTATCACGCCCGCGATGCTGCTGTGGTGCTTGCGCAGATTCATGGGGCCAAAACCCTTCTCGGCACCGCCACTCCCTCGTTGGAAACTTACTTCAACGTGCAGCTTCACAAGTTCGGGTTGGTGGAGCTGATGCAACGATATGCAGACAGCAAACTCCCTGACATATACACCGTTAACATGACCCTCGCAACCCGCCGGAAAGAGGTCCAGGGGCTTTTTTCGCACTTCCTCATTGAGCAGATGGCGGCGGCGTTGGAGCGCAAGGAGCAGGTCATCCTGTTCCAAAACCGACGCGGCTATGCGGTGCGCATGATCTGCCACACTTGCGAATCGATGCCCAAATGCCAATACTGCGACGTAACGCTCACCTACCACAAAAAAACGAATCTGCTGAAATGCCACTACTGCGGCTATGCCATCGAGGTGCCGAAGGAGTGTCCAACCTGCCACAGCACCGACATCGAGATGAAAGGCTTTGGTACCGAGCAAGTTGAAGACACGCTGGCGGAGATTTTCCCCGAAGCTCGGATTGCTCGCATGGACACCGACACCACCCGTTCGAAAAACGCTTACCAGCAGATTATCAGCGACTTCGAGGAACATAAAACCGACATTTTGGTGGGCACGCAGATGGTGACCAAAGGGCTGGATTTCGACCGCGTAAGCGTGGTGGGCATCCTCAATGCCGACGCGCTGATCTCCTTCCCCGACTTCCGAGCCTTCGAGCGAGCCTTCCAGCTTCTCTCACAAGTGAGCGGACGTGCGGGTCGCAAAGAGGTGCCCGGCAAGGTGGTCATCCAAACCTTCCAACCCAACCACCCGGCTTTAAAATTCGTAGAGAGCAACGACTTTATGGCCATGTACCAGAGTCAGATTGCTGAGCGGCAGCAGTTCCGTCTGCCACCCATCACCCGCATGGTGAAAATCACCCTGAAACATACGGAAGAACAGACCGTTATGACCGCCGCCATGCAGCTGCAAGCGATGCTGCGAACGGCCTTCGAGGGCAACGTGATGGGACCCGCCACCCCGTTGGTCTCCCGCATCCAAAACTACTACCTCCAAGACTTCTGGATCAAACTAAACCGCGACAACTCCCTAACCTCACGCAAGTTACAACTCCGCGAAGTCCTCCGCCAGTTCAAGCAGCTGCCCGCCTACAAAAAAGTACGATGCATAATAAATGTCGATGCCTAAGGTTGGTTTACAGTTTAAGGTTTAAGGTTTAAGGTTTAAGGTTTAAGGTTTAAGGTTATTGAGAATCGATAAAGTATGATAATAACAACAAAATCACAACTCGCCAGCAAAGATCCCTGGCTGAAGCCCTACCGCAACGCCTTGCAGAAACGCATGGAGCGGGCGGCACTGTGCGAGCTGCAGCTCACCGACGGCAAAACCTCCCTGTCCGACATCGCGAACGGGCACCTTTACTACGGACTGCACAAGACCACCGACGGTTGGGTATTCCGCGAGAAAGCCCCCAACGCCACCGCCCTCTACCTCTACGGCGACTTCTCCAATTGGCAGATACAACCGCAGTTCGCCCTTCACCCCATCGGCAACGGCGACTGGGAGATCGAGCTGCCCGACTTCGCCCTTCAAAACGAGATGCTCTACAAGCTTTGGATGGTATGGCACGGCGGTGCGGACGAGCGCATTCCCGCCTATTGCCAGCGCGTGGTACAAGATGATACAACCAAGGTTTTCTGCGCCCAAGTGTGGGAGCCGGAGCCCTACGTCTGGAAGCACCCTACCCCACCCAAGCCCGAGCACCCGCTCATCTATGAGGCGCACATCGGGATGTCGTCGCAGGAGGCCAAAATCTCCTCCTACCACGAGTTCCAGAAGACGGTACTGCCACGCATCAAAGATCTGGGTTACAACATGATACAGCTAATGGCCATTCAGGAACATCCTTACTACGGTTCCTTTGGCTATCAGGTTTCCAACTTCTTCGCCCCGTCGTTCCGATTCGGCACCCCCGAAGAGTTGATGGAGCTTATCGACACGGCCCACGGGATGGGCATTTCCACCATCCTCGATATCATCCACTCCCACGCGGTGAAGAACGAAAAAGAGGGCATCGGCTACTTCGACGGCAGCGACTCGCTCTACACGCATCACGGCGAAAAGGGTCACCACAAGGTGTGGGATTCGCGCTGTTTCGATTACGGCAAGCCCGAAACCATCCGCTTCCTGCTCTCAAACCTCAAATATTGGCTCGAAAAGTTCCGCTTCGACGGCTTCCGCTTCGACGGCGTGACCAGTATGTGCTACTTCGACCACGGCCTTGGGGTGGATTTCATGGAATACGCCCAATATTTCGACGGGAATGTGGACGAGGACGCCCTCGTCTATCTGACCCTCGCCAACCGATTAGTACGCGAAATCAATGCAGATGCCACCACCATTGCTGAAGATGTGAGCGGAATGCCTGGCATGGGATTCCCGGTGGAAAAAGGCGGTATCGGCTTCGACTTCCGCATGTCGATGGGTATCGCCGACTTTTGGGTGAAAACCCTCAAGACCCGCAGCGACGACGACTGGAGTGTCGGCGAAATCTATTTCAAGATGACCGACAAGCGTGCCGAAGAAGAGACCATCAGCTATGTAGAGTGCCATGACCAAGCTTTGGTGGGCGACAAAACGCTCATTTTCCGGATGATCGACAGCAAAATGTACACCGCCATGTCGGTGATGACGCCGGATATGGTCGTCGATCGGGGCATCGCCCTGCACAAGATGATCCGGTTGGTGACGCTGACGCTCTGCTCCGGCGGCTATCTCAACTTCATGGGCAACGAGTTCGGCCATCCCGAGTGGATCGATTTCCCGAGGGAGGGCAACGGCTGGTCATGCTACCATGCCCGTCGGCAGTGGAATCTGGCTGACGACAACCTGCTGAAATACAGCGGGCTGAACCGTTTTGACCACGATATGATCCATTGCGTGGAGGACTATCGGATATTGGAATCTATTCCCGAAGCCATTTGCCAAAACGAAGGTGACAAAGTGCTGGCTTTCAAACGCGGCAACTGCCTGGTGGTCTTCAACTTCCACCCCACGAACGCCTACTCGGACTATGCCATCGCGTGCCCTGCCGGCGAATACCGCATTGTTTTGAACAGCGATGATCCGCGTTACCACGGTTTCGGCAACATCGACTCGGAAATCACCTACCGAACAGACATCTACGAGGGCGTTTCGCGGTTGCGTCTCTATCTGCCGCCTCGTACGGCCGCAGTGCTCGTTCCCACTCCCGCGTAACCCGTCGCGCCCGACGCTTGAAATACCGTTTCAGCCGCCGCACGTCCCGCTTCCAAGCCCGCACGCTCTTCGGATTTCCGAACCGTGCCGACTGGGAAGCGATTTCATTCTCCAATTCCCTTACCGCAAGTTCGAACGACGGTGACACAGCCTGACCAAAGGGATCGTAAGCGCTCCATTGGAAGAAATAGGTGTAGAGCATCTTCATTCTGTCGCGGAATTGGTTTCTGAAGCCCTTGTTTTCCAACAGCTTGCGCAACAGTAGTGTAGCCTCTGCCGAAGTGGGCCAAGTTTTGTCAGAGCCGTCATAGAGGGCATTTTTCACGGCTTTGAAACGGGTGGTGCGTATGGCGTCGCCATCGAAGAAGATGAATCGCCATGGACTGCCGTTCGCCGACCAGCAGCGCATGTTGTTGGCGGGCCAGTCGCGGTTGCCGATGAACGTTTCGAAAAGGATATAATCGATGAAAGAAGGAATGTCCACCCACTTGGAAAGCTGTTCGTATTGCTGGTTGTCAGACAGAACCGCCGTTTTCAGCCATCGCATCATTTCCACAAAGCCGCTGTCTATGCCATCGCCGGTGTGCCCTGCCCAATCGCGCACAATCCGCACGTAATCGGGATTATAGCCATGACGTGTTGCGATGAGCTTCTCGTCGGGTTTCTGCTCCAGATAGTAGATTCCCCAATACTCCCCGTTGAGGAAAAGCGCGACCGGGGAGCATTTGAGTGCATCGAAATCCGGTATGGCAGCGACTCGTTGACAAAGATAGTCTTGGAAGCCCGCCGAAGTCCAAGCACCACAGAACGGTCTCAACACCAGCCGTTTGTCCTTGACATCACCGGGCCAAATGTTCTTGAACTGCTTGTCTCCGTACTCGATGCGAGCATACAACGACAACCCTTTCTGCGCATACCGCCGCCCAATATTGCCATGCGTGCGTAAACCGCAATTCTGTGCGACAACCCCTTCATTATTTATATATTCGAAATGCGCCCATTTCTCGACTGCCCGTCCCGAGCGGTAGTAATTACCCGTATGTTCGGGATCATCGGGGTTGAAATCAACTCCCGGTATGAATATGCCATTCCGATTGTCAAAGAGATCTACAGAATCCACACAGAGCGACACCACCGGCAGCTTGATTTTGCGTCCCAACAGCGATTTGATGACGTAGGAGTTCGTCTCCACCTCAGAAATCCGATTTCCGGCCTTGTCGAAAACAGCGGCCCGAATCACGACGATATATTCCACAATATCAGGCTGATACCAGTATTTATCGGGCGCATTCTGAATCTTGAAGATTTCCGAGCGGGAGTAGGTCTTCTCATTCAAGGTAATGGGTGCTTTATAACGGGGACTGGCAGCCGTAGGAGCAGTGCCGTTGAGCGTAAATCGGATGATATATTCCTGATTACCAGAATCTTCTGCAACAGACAACGATAGTTCAAAGGGTTTCTCATATATCCCGCCATTTTGGGAGAACTGCACGGAAACCTGCGCCCGCAACGGAAGTATTCCCATCACGAGGAAACATATCACACTGGTTATCAAACATCTGAAATTCATTACGAGATTCGAGATTTTTACGGCAAAAGTACATTTTATTACTTAGTAGGGGCACAAAAATTCGCGTCTCTTCACGAAATTTCGCGTCTCCACAAAAATTTTTCTAAAAACATGCTTCGTATGCAAAAAAATCATACCTTTGCACCCGCAAAAAAAAGGAGAAAACTCTAATTCATTTTATAAACCTCAAAAAAATTAAACATTTATGAGAAAAAAAGTTAGAAATGTGATCATCATTGGTGCTGCAGGTCGTGACTTCCACAACTTCAACACCTTCTTCCGTCACAACAAAAACTACAACGTGGTGGCTTTCACCGCTGAGCAAATCCCTGGCATCGACGACCGTATGTATCCGAAGGAACTGGCCGGCGAAGATCTCTACCCGAAGGGTATCCGCATCTATCCCGAGTCCAAGTTGGCCGAACTGATCAAGGAATTCGACGTTGACGACTGCGTGTTCGCATACAGCGACAAGCCTTATGCATACGTCATGGGCATCAGCGCTATCGTGAACGCTGCTGGCGCTAACTTCTGGCTCATGGGCCCGAAGGACACCATGGTGAAATCCAAAAAGCCCGTCATCGCTGTCGGCGCTACCCGTACTGGTTGCGGTAAGTCCCAGACTTCCCGTAAGATTATCGAATACCTCGTTGGAATGGGCTTCAGAGTGGTCGCCGTGCGTCACCCCATGCCTTACGATCCCGATTTGAACAAACAAATCGTCCAACGTTTCGCTTGTGTCGATGACCTCAAATATCAAAACTGCACCATCGAAGAGATGGAAGAGTACGAACCCCATGTGGTTACCAAACGTAACGTCATCTATGCTGGTGTCGATTACGAAGCTATCCTCAAGGGTGGTAAGACCAAAGATCCTCAAACCGGCAAGTGGGTTGAGATGGCTGGTGCTGAGAACGATCCCGACGGCTGCGACATCGTGCTGTGGGACGGCGGTAACAACGACTTCCCGTTCTACGTTCCCGATTTGACCATCGGCGTGGCTGACCCGTTGCGTCCCGGCGCTGAGGTGAGCTACTATCCTGGTGAAGTTGTCGCTCGCATGGCTGACGTCATCGTCATCAACAAGATCGACTCCGCTTCTTTGGACAACATCAACACCGTTCGCGCTAACTTGCGCAAAATCAACCCGACGGCCAAGCAAATCGACGCCGCTTCTATCCTCACGGTTGACAAACCCGAACTGCTCAAGGGCAAGAAGGTTCTCGTTGTGGAAGACGGTCCTACTTTGACCCACGGTGAGATGAAAATCGGTGCCGGTACGGTTGCCGCTCTGAAACACGGTGCTGAACTCGTTGACCCGAGACCGTACGTCGTTGGCAAACTCGCCGAGACCTTCAGAATTTATCCGAACATCGGCACCCTGCTGCCCGCTATGGGTTACGGCGCTGAGCAGATGAAGGACCTCGAGAAGACCATCGCCAACACTCCTTGCGACGCTGTTGTTGTCGGTACTCCTATCGACCTGCCGCGTTTCATCAAGATCAAACAACCCGTTGTGAAAGTCGGTTACGAACTCCAAGAGATCGGCACTCCCACTTTGAAGGAAGTCCTCGACGAATTCGTCGCCAAACACAATCTGAAACCCAAAAGACGCAAAAAATAATATTTAGAGTTTTTTTTCATAACTCGAGGGCGCATCGGCAACGGTGCGCCCTTCTATTTTTTTGTTAGGGCGTATGCGATACGCCCCAACAAAAAAAATTAAACATTGTCGCCGAACGTATATCTAAAAATTGTATTTTCGCGGCAAGTTTAATAATATAAAGAATATAAGATGAAAAAGATATTTACGCTTTTGGTTTTCATGTCTGCATTGGCACTTAACGCTCAGTCAATCAGAATTTTGAACGGTTCAACCCCGCTTAATGACGGGGACACGTTGTTCGTGTCTCTCGACGGAATTGACGGTGAAATCAGCACCTATCTGGGGTATCAGAACTTGACGGATGACGACCTGCATTTCCGCGTGCGCAAGGAGGTTCTTCTCATCAACGAAGAAACCACCGATATCGTTTTCTGCCTCGGCGAATGCTATACCGGCAACCTCTCCTCAGAATTGGAGATCTTGGCTGGCGAAACCATTACCACCAGTGATGCTGCCGTTTTCCATGCCACTTACGCCGGTGAGTCTGACCCCGCCCTCGTGAAATTCACCTTTTTCCTGACCAACAACGAAAACGACAAAGTGTCATTCTATATCGCATACGGCCCCGGCACGTCTGTGAAGCCTGTTGACTTCGTGCAGATTCTCCGCGCCTACCCGAACCCGGCTGTGCGCATGGTGAACATCGAATACGCAGCCCCCACTTCCGACGCCTACCTCGTCATCAAGAACCTCACCGGCAAGGAAGTTTACCGTACTGCTGTCAGCCAAATCGGCAAGAAGCAAGTGGACATCTCCCAATTCAATGCGGGTGTATATCTCTACGGTGTGGAAGCGAACGGCAAGATGCTCTGCACCAAGAAGCTGCTTGTAAAGTAACCTAACCGTTATTTCCCTGACTTTCAGACGGCCATGTTTACACAACACTGGCTTACTGTCACACAGTTTTTGTGGGATCCCGTGGTGCAGCCGAACAACTGGCTGACGCTGATTTTCTGCGTCCTGTTGCTGCTCTTCACGATGATTCTCATCACCTTCCGCCGCAAACTGCTGCTGCTATTCCGTGCCCTGTTCTTCCAGCGCCACTTTTCCATCATCCAGCGCGAAGGCAAGGTCCTCGAAGACCGTATCTCCCCGTTTGTGCTGTTTTTCGACCTGCTCACCATTACCACCGGACTGGTCATGTTCTGCTCCACGTACATCCCGCGGGCCATGTCAAAACTGCCCTTCATGGCTTACATCGGCATCTTTTTCGCGCTGTTGCTTGCTGCCTACTTTCTCAAACTGCTTTGCAACGAACTCTATGCCAACCTTTTCAACAAGAAGAAAGAGCAAAGCGCCATCAACCAGTACAAGTTCATCGTCATGACCGATTTCGCCGCCGCCATCTTTCCGCTGCTCATCGTCATCCAATACACAGGCCTCAACGCCCTCTACTACGTTATCACAGGAATCCTTGCGGTGCTGCTTTCCGTCTGGATTTACCGACTGATGAAAATAAATTCTACAGGACGTCACAGGTTTCATTTTTTTCTCTATTTTTGCACCCTTGAAATTTTACCTTGGTTAATACTCCTTAAGGTATTGTTAATAATTTGACGCTTAGTCACTTAAACGAAAAAATAGTAGGTTCATAAAAGTTCGGAAATGAAGATAAAAAACATATTGGTTTCCCAAAATGCACCCGAGGACATCGAAAGATCTCCTTACGGTGACCTGATTAGAAAGTACAGTATCAATATTGACTTCTACAAGTTCTTCAGGATCAACTGCACCACCGCGCTCGATTTCCGGAAAACCCACATCAATATTCTGGACTACGAGTCCATCGTCTTTTCCAGCACCAATACGATTGATAAGTTCTTCGAATTGTGCAAGGACATGCGCATTGAGATGCCCGAGTCCATGAAGTACTACTGCGCTACCGAATCCATCGCGCTCTACCTGCAGAAATACGTGCCCTACCGCAAACGCCGCGTTTTTGCCGCAAAAGACGCTCAAGTATCCAGCTTCTACGACCTGCTGATCAAGAACAAGACCGTGAGCATGCTGATTCCGTGCGGTCAGGACGGCATTTCCCCGCAATTGGAGGCTGTGTTGACGGAGAATGAAATCAAGTACGCGCAGGCCGTGGTGTTCAAGATTGCACATGCCGACCTGGCGCACGACGTTGACATAGACAAGTACGACCTGATTGTCTTCTTCAGCCCCAACGGTGTGAAGTCGCTGCAGGCCAACTACCCCGACTTCCAGCAGGGGGAGAAGGCGTTCGCCGCCCTCGGAAAGGCTGCCGAACAGGCCGTCACAGAGGCCGGATGGACGCTGCACGTCTCCGCGCCTTCCAAGGAGCACGCCTCCCTCACCGAAGCGCTGGACGCTTTTCTGAAGGAATATGCCAACCGCAGACGCTAATTTCAGCTTCCCGCAAGCCTGCCATCTCAAGTCATCACAGCAGATTCTGGATGTGGTGCGGCAACGGCAGTCCGTATTCCGCTACCCCATAAAATGCCTCTACAGCATCCATGAGACCCCATGCGAAACCGCCTGCCGGGTTGCTTTCGTCGTGTCGAAGAAACGCTTCCGCCACGCAGTCGATCGTAACCGCATGAAAAGGCTGCTGCGAGAAGCCTATCGGCTGCACCGCCACGACCTTAACATTCCCGAAAACCAGACGCTACACCTTTGCTGGATGTTCGTCGGAGATGAGCTTCCGAATTTTCCACAGGTGGAGGAGGCCGCTGTGCACCTTTTCAGCGAACTGCAACGGAAACTTACCCCCGACCAGCCATGAGAAAGCTCTACCAAGGATTCAAGAACCTGCTATCGAAACTGTTGATTGGGCTGATCCGCCTCTACCAGGTGACGCTCTCGCCATACATCGGCCGCGCCTGCCGCTACACGCCCACCTGTTCGAACTACGGCATCGAGGCTATCCGCAAACACGGCCCCTTCAAGGGATTCTGGCTCACCTTCAAGCGCGTGCTCTCCTGCAACCCCTGGGGCGGCAGCGGGTATGATCCCGTACCGTGAGTTTCAGGTTTCAGGTTTCAAGTTAAACCCAAACCTTAAACTTTAAACCTTAAACCTTAAACCTTAAACCTTAAACCTTAAACCTTAAACCCTAAACCTTAAACCTTAAACCTTAAACCTTAAACCTTAAACCTTAAACCTTAAACCTTAAACCTTAAACCTTAAACCTTAAACCTTAAACCTT
>CAJOKR010000037.1 GCA_905235135.1 uncultured Bacteroidales bacterium | reverse complement strand
ACGACCGCCAACGCCGATGTCACCAGCGGGAACGTCGGTGTCGGGTCCGATGTATTTCTGCAGCTCAGTCATGAAGGACTGGCAGAAACGCATCACTTCACCCTCGGATTTGCCCTTAGGATCGAAGTCAGAACCGCCCTTACCGCCGCCCATAGGCAGAGTGGTCAGAGAGTTTTTGAAGGTCTGCTCGAAAGCAAGGAACTTCATGGTGTCTTCCGTCACGGTCGGGTGGAAACGCAAACCGCCTTTGTACGGACCGATAGCCATGTTGTGTTGAACACGGTAACCTCTGTTCACTTGGATTTCGCCCTTATCGTCAACCCAAGTCACTTTGAACTTGATGATTCTTTCGGGTTCGAGCAAACGCTCCACGATCTTGTAGTGATCGTATTTGGGGTGTTCGTTCACGAAGTCGCAAATGGTTTCGAGGACTTCTCTAACAGCCTGGTTGTACAAAGGTTGGCCAGGGTTCTTTTCTTCAGTTTGTTTGATTAATTTTTGAAGATCCATACTATTTATTAATTTAAGTTTGGTGTTTTTTTGAATTGGAAATTCGGGTGCAAAAGTATAAAATTTATGTGACATTGGACAATTTTGGGATTTTTTTTTTGAAAGAAATAAAAAAGTCCCAAAATCCCAATCACCACTCACTATTCGCCCACCAGCTGTCTCACGGCATTCTCCAAATCGGCGCCGCGGAGGTCTCGTTTCACGATGCGGCCCTCTTTGTCAAGCAGGAAAGTAGAAGGAATGGAGCGCACACCGTAAATCGCGGCGGCTTGCGACTGCCACTTTTTCAGGTCGCTCACATGGTTGGGCCATACCAGCTTGTCGGCCTCGATGGCACGTTTCCAGGAGGCTGCGTCGCTATCGAGGGAGACGCTGAACACCTCAAAGCCCTTGTCGTGGTATTTACTGTAGATATTCGTCACATTGGGGTTCTCGCGACGACACGGACCGCACCAGGAAGCCCAGAAGTCGAGCAGCACCACTTTGCCGCGCAGGTCGGAGAGTTTGCGCATCTTGCCGTTGGGATCGGGGAATTCCAGATCCGGAGCGATGGCACCGATAGCCACCTTGGATGCCGGCGAGTTCATGTAGTTCCAACGGTCCTTCACAATCAGATGATCCGGATATTTGTTGTGCAACGCGGTAATCACCTCGTTATGCAGCTCGGTGTTCTGCTCACGCGGGAAGATGTCGAGAAACATCAGCACGGCGATATCGTCCTTATGCTGACGGATTTCGTCCTTCAGCCGGGCGGTCAGGTAGGCATCCTGCTCGTTGTAAGCTTTCTGGTATTTGGCCACCACCTGGCTGACATTCGCCTGCGACTGCGTCACTAAATAATCAGCATTCTGTTTGTCGTTCTTCATCAAATTCCGGTAGGCAGTCTCCTGATCCTTCATGCCTTTCAAAGAGGGATACAGCTCCGTTGCGACACGGTTCGCCCATTTCGCTTGGTTGCCTTTTTTATCCCATAAGTTATTGTAAGCCAAGCTGTCACGCTCAGCCAAGAGGGCTTTCACCGTGGGCATGAGGCTGCCGATGGACTGTTTCGCAATCTGGTGACGGGCGTGCAAATCCGACTGATACTCGTCAAAGACGCGATAGAATTCCGCAAAACCATCGACTCTTTTGCCGGAAAAGTCGTAGTAACGATCCACATTTTCCTGATAGTTGGCATACGGGTTATAGTTGATTTCCAGTTTCTTAAGTTTCCTGTTGGCCACATCGGCACAATCCTCAACCGCCGCACCTTTCACCTTGCCGTTCGCAATCGACCGCGAGAAGATATTATATATTGTATCGATGTCGCCAAAGCCGTCCAGCAGATAGTTGTCCACATCGTCGTTGGTCTGGCGGTAAAGGTTGAACTTCTGCGCGAAATCGGTCCAGTAAATCTTGTCCTTGTCCTTTTGCAGTTCCGCGTTGATGCTGTCCACAACCTCTTTCCGGTGCATGGCGAGGTAGGCCATATTCTTCACATAGCCCAAGCTTTCCGAGCCGGTCACAGAGACGATCTGCTGCAGGTTTTCGGCATCGAGCGTCATATCGACCGTTTCGCCGGGGGTGATGACCACGAGCATGGTGGATCCGTTACCGAAGTCGAACTTGTAGATGTCGTTCGGCAGCGAAACGGTCATCGTGAACTGGTCGTTCTTGATGTCCGCAGAGGCATAGCGGGTGATGGAGCTGCCATACGCACCGGTGAGTTCCACCTGCTGGAAGTGGTTGTTAAGCAGCTTCACATTCAATTTTGTGGGTGCCTGGGCCATCAGCGCAAACGCTGAAAGGCACAATGTCAATACTATCAAACTGATTTTCTTCATATCCTAAAAAAATGAGGCCGCGAAGATACATTTTTTTTGGACATATCTTTTCCAAGATATCGCTATTTTTCTTATCTTTGCCGCCAATTATGACAAAACAAAAGATTCTGGCTGTGAAAACAAACAGGCATGTTATGGATTTGAGTACAGAGGTACTGGCGACGTTCCCGAATAATGGAAGCGTTACCGTGTATAATGTTATTGACCGCACCACGGCGGATTATGGACGTATTCTGAACTGCGCAATGTTTTTCGCTCGCTTGGGAAAAAACGTAATCATAACTCCCAAAGTGGATGTGCCCTACAAGAACTCAGCCTATGACAAGATTTATAACAGCCTAAAAGGAACAGCCTACTTTGGAAAATGTCCTGACTTGCAAATTAATACTGAATGGTATGAGCATGAAGGGTTCTCGGGGAACAACCCCAAGAGGTCATTCCGTAATATGTGTAACCATGGATTTAAACAGTCGGACAAGATTATTATTGAGGATTGCGGGTTGTCAGATGGTTATATGCTCCGTTCTTTGGAAGGTCAAATCAAAGCGGGCACAAAGGTTTCTGAATTGTGGGTACATTCAAATAACGAATGCAGGCAAGTATTTAAAACTGAAAGCTGATACACAATGGTATCAGCCCAGTATTCGACGAATCCGTAGAATCGTCAGCCAGACATACGTCTAACCTCGCTGCAAAAATACACTTTTTTCAATAGCAAAACACTTCCCAAATATTTTTTTTTCAAAAATGTAGGGCGCGACCAAACGGCCACGCACTATTCATTCCACATTTAACTTCCATCCTCATTTCCCAATAACCCACGGTCGCATCCCTTCCCAAACCTTTCCAGCTGCACGTTTCAAGGCGTTGCGGCCTGCGCTTTCGTAAGTGGCTCCATCGCCGTTATTTTTCACCGAGATACTCTCATCATAGACCACTTTCCGTTTGAGGTTACTGTAAACTTCCACCTCGACATCGGCGAGGGAATATTTGTTCACTCCGTCGCCAAATACTACGTTCCCATCGTGTTCGCGGGTGGAAGCCGTAATAGTGACGACAAAGTCGGCTTCCTCAGGTTCATCAGTGAGGCTGCATTGTTCGTTTGCGAGAATGCGTTTCAACTCAGGGCCGAGAATGCGAACCGTTTGCCCGAAGTTGGTTTCGGTGCAATGGAAATAGACGTAAATACTCTGCTCCAAGTCGATGAGCGATTGCAAGAGAGTTTTCTTATCTTGGGCGAACCGTGACTGTTGCATCCCCGTGGTGTCCCCCGGCACGATAGCGGTGATCAGATCTTGGGCAAACTCGACCTTGGAGAGCAGCGACAGCGCATCTTCGCAAACCTTCCTCGCATGGGCTTTCTGACCTGATTTGAAGAGGCTGGCAGAGAGAGTGATAGCGTTCTCCACCTGTTGGAGTTGATTGCCAATTTGCGCGCGATAGTAGGTCACCAGCTCGCTTTTCTCCACGTAGGCAAAAGCATAGCCCCACCGCCGCTGCTCGTCATAATAACTCATCGTATAGATGTTGGCAATGTCGGCGTTTGCCGTTTGTCGAGTGAAATCCTGATAGACGGAATGAAAACGCAAATCGTGACCGTAGGAGGTCTGCCGTTCCGTTTTCTCCACCACCGATTCAACAAGGGTGCGGATGTTGCCCGCCGTGCCGCGTTTGGCATCAGCCGGTCCAGAAGCGTGGAGACATCCTCTCCGGCACGCAGGTTTCCCTCGGTAAACTCAGAGAAATAGACATCCGGCGGGTAGCTCGCCTCGCGCACCTGCGGGTAAAGCCACGCGGGCGGCGTTTGCGCAAAGAGTGCCAGTGGCAAGAGCAAACATACAATGATTAACAGCCTTTTCATGTTATGGTTTCTTTCAAATTTCTCATTCCTGATTCTTCAGAACCGCAGCGTCAGCCCCACCCCGAAGGTGTTGTTGCCGCCGTAGTAGGGGTAGAACTGCAGGGTGGCGGTTTGCGAATCGCCGTTGAGGTAGTAATTGTAGCTTTTCTTAAGATGCTTGTTCATAGTGCATAATTGGACAACACCAGTTGTAAAACCCGCAAGTGTCAAGCCAGAAGCCAATATCCAATACCATGATGGATTATCTATTGCCAATGCCATACATATCACTGTTGGAAACGGCAATAGAGATACGAGTATAGATCCTGAAACCATATTTCTTTTCCATTTGCGATACTCTGTATATGCCAAACTGTTCACTTCCAAGAAGCCACCTTTTTCTTTCATTAGCCGTTTTCTGTACGCTTTGAGGTCATCATCTGCTTCCTTTTTCGCCTTTTTAATCTCGGCAACTGTAAGATTGTCACTCTGATGAGCCGCATTGTTATGGGATATTTGAGTATTTGAATTCATGGCCTCCGCCGATTTGACTGCTTTTTGGGGCACAGCGTTCGCTTTAAGGATTTGATTGATGGCATCGGCAACTGTCGGACGGATTTGCGCAATTCCTTGGTATCCTTTGACATCGGCCTCCGCCGATTCGTAAGAGGTTTTGGTGGTCACATCCACAAAACGGGTAGCCACGTACAGATAATCCCCCTCAATAATAACATTTATCACACAAATCTTCTGTGCGCCATAGGAAGCACCCACTTCGGCAATTTGATCGTCTGCCACATTGCCCGACTGCTGGATTCTCTGTTCTTCTTCAATCTGCTTTAGAAATTCGTTCGAACGCTCTATCAACTGGTAATTTCCTCCTTTTTGCAGATTGGTGCTGGCTGTGTTTTGGGCTACGGATTTAACAGATGCCGACAACGCATTTCCATCCTGCAACCCCGTGGCATACACAGCCAGATTGTAACGGTCGTTGTTGCCAGTGTTTTGGGCAAAGGAAACACCTATCAATCCCAATATGAGGGACAACACAAAAAACAAATTCTTTTTCATTACTGTTTGCTTTTATGGATGATTGTCAACCCTTTATTCTGCATTCTGCATTTCCTCAAAACCCCAACAGTTCATCCAGCTCCTTCGCCAATTTGTCGCCCTTCTTTTCCAAATCCTCGCGAACGGCCTTCTTGGCGGCTTCAGCGGCCATTTCGCCGTTGTAGTAGATATGCACCAGCACCTCGTAGTTCTTGTTTTTCAGCTCGCGGTAGCATTCCACCACGGTGATAACCCGCCCGATGGACTGGACGATGACCTGCTTGGAGACCTGCACAGCGTTTGAGATGGCCACTGCCTCTTCTTTGCCCAATTCATGGTTGGCCAACCGTTCCTCAATAATGGCAGCCACTTCCGTTTGGATATTTCCTGCAAGCACCACCTTGGCATCTGCAATCGCGTGCATCTTGGCCGCATCGTAGCTGGTACTGATAGCCTTTCCTTCACCTCTGATGTACTTGGGCATGCTGTTGTTCATATCTAACTCGTACTGCATCGTGAAGGACTTCTCTAACTGTTTTTCCAACGGGAGAGTGCCTACGGTGACTTTCCAGCCTTCTTTGGCATACTTCTTTGCCATCTTCTTTGCCTCTTTCGACACTTTCTCGTCACGTTCTTGCTTTACCAACTTTTGTACGGCCTTGCGCTCCTTGATGAAGGCTTTGTAATCGTCGGAATTTTGTGCGGATGCTGCGCCGAGCACGAACAGGCTCATAAGAAAAATCGTAAACCTTTTCATTGTTTCTCTTTTTTATGTTGTCCCGCGGACTCCCCTGCACGGAATCTTGATTGTTATAACCAAATCGCAACATAAAAAAAGCGCGGGAATCTGAACTCATCGCTCATCCCGCTTGTAAGGCCTTCGCATTGCCCCCGTCCGAGGATAAGCAATGCCGAAGCCCACGCTGTTGTATATTTGAAACGGATGTTTGGATTTATCCGTTTGTAGAGACGCAATGCATTGCGTCTCTACGGATGCGGACACGACGAATCGTGTGCCGACCGGAAATATACAAACCATGGACATTGACCATTGCCTTACCTTGCGGACGGTTTGAATTTGCGAAGTTCTACAAGCCGCAGATAAGACGTTGACTCAACGCCTTTTATATGTTTCGTCGCCCGCCCGCGAACCTATCAATGACCACGGACGTTTGACACGGCAAAAATACAAAAATTATCGAATAGGGAAAGTGCATATCCGCATTTTGTGTACTTTTGCCACTTCTTTTGGAAAATCGAATAATTATGATAAAGAGAACCTTACTCCTCCTTTTTGCCGCAGTAACGGCGGCTTTTGTAGCGAACGCGCAGTACCGCCTGATTTACAACTCCTACGCCGTGGACGCGGGCGGCGACACCTCTCACACCGAGGTGCTCGCGGCGCAGAACTGCCTGCGCATCGCTTCCGCTGACCCGACCGAGGAAAATCCCATTCCCGGCATCGCACAGCATATCACCTACATCGACTACAGCCGAGACACCGCTTTCTACCAGCTTTATTACACCGACAATGAGCAATATTACTGCGGGTTCGGCATCCAAAACGATAACGATTACACATTAGAAAAGACCGAGAAAGTGAACGGCTACAATTGCAAGAAATACACCACCTCGCTCTTTTCCAACAAGATGGAAATCTGGGTCACCGAGGACCTCGGATTTCGCGCCACGGCTTCGTCGGGATTTGCCAACCTGCCCGGCGTACTCGTGAAACTCGTGCGCAACGGCAACAGTGCCACTGAGTTAGCCTCCGTGAAAAAAGACAAGAAACTGGCCAACATCATCCCGCAAGACCTCGGACAATACACCGACCGCCGCGCCCTCGGCAACCTTGAAAAGGAGAAGCTGGTCATCACCATCCCCGTGTTCCATGACGCGCAAATCTGCTTCAACCCGAAACTGCCGAAGTCCAAGGTCGTCCCGTTCGATACAGTTCTACCCTACTCCAACGGCACCATCATCCTGAAACGACTGAACATGAAGCAGTTGCCACCGCACTACCAGATTTTCGCGGAGCTGACCGAGCAATCCAACGGCGATGCCTACGACCGCACCGGCTCCATCTTCGTGATTCCCGCCTCGAAAATCAGCTTCCTCAACGCGCTGATCGACAGCGTAGGTGTGTTGCCCGTCGTCACAGACAAGAATGGCGAACAGTATCAGGGCATCAAACTGGAAAAGGACTACACCCCGTTGGTGGAGTTGGTCCGATTCTTCACCCCGTTCGGCGTGCACCACTTCAACCAATACCGCTCACTCAATGACAAGGAGTGGGAGGATGCGGCCTACTACAAGCAGGATGTCAGCGATTTGCGGCAGTTCCTGCAGGGCGATGTCTATATCGGGGCGTTCATCGGCAACTACGACGCCGGCGGGCACAAGATCACCCTCGACCTCAAGGCCTACCCCGAAAGCTATGAATGGTCGGGCAACACCGACGAGCACTGCTGGACACTGCCGCTCTTCAACACTTGCAACGTAATGGAGATGTCGGGGCAGAACTACGGCAAACTCTTTGAGACCGACAGCCTTACGGTGACGTTCACCGTTCCCGAGGGGCTGAAATCCCTGCGTTTGCGCTACCTGAGCACGGGACACGGCGGCTGGGACTCGGGCGACGAGTTCGTGCCGAAGGAGAACGTCATCCTCATCGACGGGCAACCGCGCTTCCGTCACACCCCGTGGCGCAGCGATTGCGGCACCTTCCGTGTCTTTAACCCCGCATCCGGCAATTTCTGGAACGGTCTCTCCTCATCCGACTACTCCCGCTCCGGCTGGTGTCCCGGCACGGCCACGCAGCCCGTCTATTTCGACCTCACCGGCCTCACCCCCGGCACGCACACCCTCACCATCGCCATCCCCCAAGGCCAGCGCGAAGGCACCTACTTCAGCGCCTGGAACGTCTCCGGGGTACTCATCGGCAACCGGTAATATGTTAATAAAAAAATATTCCATAAGCAGCCTCGAAGAGGCAAAACGCACGAAGTGCAATTAACCCCACACAAGGCGTAAGCAGCAGTGTGGGGCCCCACGAACAAACAAAAAACGTAATAAAAATGAAAATCGCCCTATTTGCAGCCGTACAAGAAGAAGTCCTAAACATCAAAGAGAAAGTGCACCTTTGCGGCATCGGCCGCGAGAACGCCACCAACACCATGCTCCGGTTCATGGAGGAGCACCGTGACGAAGAGTTCACCATCCTGAACATCGGCACCGCCGGCGCACACGCCGCGCCCGTGGGAAGCATCATCCGCGTCACCGAGATTGTGTCGGGCGGCGCGGCCTTCCTCGACCACCCGATGCTCCTCGACCACCTGCCCGTGGAGGTTCCTGACGCCACCGATGGAAAGCTCTTTTCCTCCGACTGTTTCGTTTCCCCGCACGTCTATTCGGCCGAGTTCCTGCAAGACCTCACCACCCGTGCCGACTGCTTCGACATGGAATCCTCGGCCCTCTACAGCATCGCCAAACACTTCGGGAAGCCCTACGTCTCCTTCAAAATCGTCTCCGACCATCTCGATGTCGATCTCGCCACCTGGCAACAGCGCGTCCACGAGCTTTCCCCGAAACTTTGCGACTTCACCCTCCGCCTGCTCGACGCACTCTCCCAAACGGAACCCGTGGAACTGATTGGTAAATGAGACGCAAAATTTTGCGTCTCTACTCCGGTCTAACTCCGGTCTAACTCCGGTCTAACTCCGGTGTAACTCCGGTGTAACTCTATTCGAACTCTATTCAATAACCCAGGGCTCCGCTTCGCTCCACCCTGGGCTGTCATACTTCGGGCCTTCGGGCCTTTTTGGAATAACTACTAACTGCTAACTCCTTAAACCATAAACCCACACCCTTAACCATTATGATAAAAACCATGCCCCATTTCCTCGATATGGACGACGACCGGCACTACGAGCTGGACGACGCCCGTTACGTCATCCTCGGTGTGCCCTATGACGGCACGAGCACCTTCGTGAAGGGTGCCGACAAGGGTCCGCAGGCCATCCTCGATGCCTCCGACAGCTTGGAGCTGTACGACATCCAGTACCAGTACGAAGCTTGGAAGGCCGGCATCCACACTGACCACCACGACTACGACCTGCGTACACCCGAAAGGATGGTGGACTCGGTCTATAGCCGGGTGCGCCACTTTATGGAACTCGGCAAACGGCCTATTCTCATCGGTGGCGAGCACTCGGTTTCCGTGGGGGCGATCCGCGCGATGGCCGCGACCTACCCGGACCTCACGGTGCTGCAGATCGACGCGCATGCGGACCTTCGCGACAGCTACCACGACTCACCCTACAACCACGCCTGCGTGATGCGCCGCGCCCAGGAGTGCGCCCGCGTGGTGCAGGTCGGCATCCGGAATGTATGTACCGATGAGATGCACAACGTCGTGCCGGAGAACATCTTCTACGCGCATCTTATTCACAATCAGGAAGATTGGATGGAAAAGGCCGTTAACCGCCTCACCAACAACGTCTATATCACCGTGGATTTAGACGGCTTCGATCCGTCGATACTGCCCGCCACGGGTACGCCGCTGCCCGGCGGTCTGCAATGGTATCCCACCCTGTCGTTTTTACAGAAAGTATTCGAAAACCGCAACGTGGTCGGCTTTGACGTGGTGGAACTTTGCCCGCAACCCGACAACAAGGTCTCCGACGTGCTTGCCGCAACGCTGGTGTATAAGATGATTACGATGTGGGAGATTACAAAACGGTAATCGTTCCTCGTTTCACCACTGGTTTGCCCGTTGGCGGCGTGTAATGCATCAGGTATGTGTAAACGCCGTTGGTCACCAGTTTTCCGTTCTTCATGGTGCCGTCCCAGACGAAATTCACGTCCGTGGTGGCGAAGATGATCTCGCCCCAGCGGTCGAAAACGGTAAGCTCAAACGCCAAAATCTCAGGTCTCTCCTCCTCGGGAATGGAGATGTAGTCGTTGAGGCCGTCGGAGCGAGAAGGCGTGATGACGTTGGGCAGATATACGACAATCTCACAATTTTCGATGGTGAAATTCGCCCGCCCGTCGCAGAATTTATTGCTGCCCGTCACAGAATAGACGCCAGGCTCCTCCACGGCGAGGAACGTGGTCGTATCGCCGGTGCTCCACACGAAATGCTCAAAATCGCTCTCCACCTCCAACACGGTCTCGTGTGTGGAACAGAAATCCGGGTTGTTGGAGACGATGATGACGTATGGGTTGATGATTTCGAGGTGCAACGTAACTGTACTGTCGCAGCCATCGGCAGCAGTGAGATGTTGCTCGTAGTCGCCGGTCGCGGAATAGGTGTGGCCATTCCACGAATACTGCACGCAAGCCGTGTCGCTAAACTCGGACGTATAACCCTTCGAAATCAAGATTACCGCGGTCGTGTCGCAGCTGTTGGCACAGCAAATGCGGTACAACAGCGTATCCTCCCCCACAAAATCATTGCTGAACTGGAAGTTGAAGACATCGTGGGCGGATCCCGTGACGGAGACCTGCGCATGCGACGGATATTGGACGATTTCGGGCTCTATCGGACCCTCGGCAGTGCAGAACTCGTCGATGGTGTCATTGTCCAACGGCTGGATAGAGTGCGTGCCGCCGATGCAGGAAATCACCGTGTCGGGCAACGCGTACAGCGGGACAAGCACCTCCACAGTCACGGAATCGTCGCACGGGTACATCGGACAGAAACTGATGTCATCGAGGGCGAAGTCGTTACCGCTGTTCACCGTGTTTTGGTTGAGGATGCGGATAGTCGCCGAGGTGGAATTGCCGCTGTTCCAAATCTGGTAGAACTGCTGCCATTGCGCCGTAGTCGTGGGCGCGGTGAAGATGCTGCCGATGGTGGCACCGTTAATGCTGAACTGCAGGCGGGCCAACTCCGAAGACGAAGAAGTTGAATTCGGGGAAAGCGAGGCCACCCATGTGATGAAAATGTAGTCCGTGTTGGGCACAACGGGAATCACCTGCTGCCAAACCGTGGTGTTGGCCGTACCAGCCCCGTTTACATACATGCACTTGCCCGTGCCATTGCCGGAAGTGTGATCATAGCAAGGATAATTGCCGAAATTATTGTGTACATTGGAGGAATTTGTATTGATGGTATAGGTTCCCTCCTGTCCGATGATACCCCATGTATTGGAGTTAGTAGTGTAATATGTGTACCCGCTGGTGAATCCGGTATTGCCACTCTGGAAATCGCCGTTGGTGACAATATTGCCTGAGATATATCGTCCCGTGATGTGATACGTGGTGGTCTCCGTCGGGGAAACGACCTGATTACTGTCGTGCGGATTGTCGAAAGCCGTCTCCGGCACCCATGTGTATTCGAACAGGTTGTGCGACTGCAAATTAACAGACTGTCCGACGAAGATAGTGGTATCCTGCGAAATAAGCACGGAATCGCAGTGGTCGGCCTGCGCAAAAGCCACCACAGACATCACCAACAGCGCACATATCAAGATAGGTTTTCGTATCATAAAATCATATTTGCTACAAATTTTTAGTATAACGAAAAACCGACCATTTTGTTGCAAAAATACTGTAGAGACGCAAAATTTTGCGTCTCTACAACGTACGGACAACATCTTCTCTCAAAAACACGCCCCACAGCAAAACTTCATTAAACCTTAAACCATCACCCCACCACCGATTTTTCCAGCTCGCTGGCGTGCGCGAGGAACTCGTCGGCGGTCATCTCCTTGAGGAAGACGAGACCGTGTGTGGCGCGCAAAACAGGACTCGGGTTCTGGAAGAAGAAGGGCTTGCCGAGAAGCAACTGCACGGTCTTGAGTTGCTCTACCCAGATACTCTGCGCTAACGTGCTGAACTTGCCGTCTAACTTGTAGCTCGGGAACGACGCATCCACCTGACTGAGGTAGCAGTTGGAAAAGGCCTCGTTGAAGGCGTTGATGTCGTTGAGCGACACTGGCACGATGTGGGAAACCTCCGACGGGTGATACTTGTACCAAACGTTGCGGTAGCCCCAAATCTTGAGGTTGGAGAGGTCGCGTTCCTCGCGCCAAAGCCGCACTGCGTCGGCGATGGCCTGCAGCACCTTGTAGTGCGTGTCGGGACCGTTGCCCTCGGGGTCGAAAGCCAGCGTGATGATGTCGGGCTTGATGGTGCGCAACTCCTCCAAAATGGGCATCACGTCGCGATTGCGGTCAGGACTTTCAGTGACGAGGTCGCCCGTGTAGAAGCCGAGCCGCAGATGATGCACGCGGTCTTCCATAAAACCGAAGTGTCCCCAAACCAGCTCTTCCTCGAACTCTCGAATCATCCCTTTGAGCTTCTGGATGTCGGTCGGCATCTTCTGCCCGTCGTAACAGCCCTTCGTAAACTCGATGATTTTCACAATCCGGTTGTAAAGCGCCTGCACGGAATCGACTCGCCAAATCTCCACAATGTCGCGCACAAGCCGGTGGGCGAAACCGCGCAGAAATTCGGGCCGTTGCCGCGAGGCAATCTTAATCAACGAATGGTAAACATCTTTCTCCCGCTTGATTTTATAGCCTTCGGTGAAGAAATTTTCATAATTCACCATCTGAATCTGGCCGTCGCGCAGGAGTTGGAGGGTGTTTTCGAGATGCTTGATGAGGAAACGGTTGGTGACGGCATTGAAACCGGAGGTCATGATGGAGAAGTGCAGCTCGTTGGACGGGTCGCTGGAAATGTGGCTGATATAGGGAAACATGCCGAGCATAATGTCGTCGTGATGCGGCGCGGTGTTGTAGATAACCTTGCCACGCACGGGTGACATGCCGCGCTCGATTTTGGCCGTGATGGAACCGGTACTCTGCTGGATGGTCTGCTCGCCCACATTCGGAATCATCGCGCAGAAAGGATCGCTCTGCAAATCTTCGGAAGTGAGTTTGTCGCTGAATATGTTGAGATGCTTACAAAGGTCGATGACGGCGCGGTCGGTTTTCTCTTGACTCCAGCCATCGGTAGTATAATACTGATACACAGAATCTTTCAGCATTGAAGCTGCACCCGTAGTGAGGAAGAAACGGGCGTTGGAAAGCTTGGCGAGTACAGAAGCGGGATAGACGTTGGCGGGTTTCTCCTCCAACGCAAGCCGGATCACTTCGGCCTTGGCCTCGCCCGCCGCATAGATGATGGCCACCGCGTCGGGGTTGCAGGTGATGGTCTGCAAACCGATGGTGATGACCGGGCGGTGGCGCGAAACCTCGATGCCGCCGAGGTCGCTGGCCGTATCCGCCGCCGTCTCGAAATTGGTGGCCGTCAGCCGCGTGGTGGAGTTGAAGTCGCTGCCCCGCACGTTGAGCGCAATGTGCCCGTCGGGACCGATGCCGCTGAGGAAAAAGCCGATGCCACCCATGTCGCGAATCTTCTGCTCGTAGGCGCTGCACCAGTCGTCAATCATGAAAATCGACTGTTGCTGAAGCAGTTCCGTAGGGTTCCGGTCCTCGCGGAAACGTAGCGAGAGATCCACATGATGGTCGGGAAAGACCTCGCTGAAGTGCCGGCCGCCAACCAGCGGAATCTCGTCGCAGTTGATGAAAAGTCCCTTCGAAACGTCCAATCCGAAACCGTCCACGAAGTACTTCTGCACGTAGTTGTAGGAGCTGTTGTGCTGCGACGGACTGATGGGGTAAAACTCCTCCATCTGCACAAACCGAAGTCCCGAGAGCACCGGCTTGCGCGTGAGCGTAAGGCCGTGTTTTTCCCGGAAAGCCTTGCCGTCAGGAGTGTCCCAGCCATCCAAAATCCGCTTCACCCAGTTGATAAACGAAGCGGAGGACTTTCCAGTCGGCAGGCTGATGACGCCCTCGGGGTTCTCCCCTACCCATTCCAAAAAACGCAGGGCGATCAGCAAGCCCATCTCTGGAGAATTGGCTACGGTAATGTAGGGTACATTCGTGGGGTACTTACGAAAGCTGTTCTGCAGGAAACTTTGTTCCACCGATGTATAATTGACCATATTTTAAACAGTTACTGATTATTTTCAAACGGTCGCAAAAGTATAAAAAATATAGCGGACTGCCATCAGAAAGAAAAATTTTTATTTCTCGTAGGGATTTTGAAAAAAAATTATTATTTTTGCGGCTGTTTTTGTTAGCAGGATAATCGCTCTAAGAATGCTTTATTTATTAACAGGCAAAGAGTTTTAAAACACAAACGATTATTGGTTACAGAAACGGGAATAATTATAAAAGAGTTAGTTTTAACGGAATTTTATCAAGAAAAATCAGATAATATGAAACTGAAAAAAGAAAAAGTAATGTTAGTGGACAGCAGCGACAACCTGCGCCACGTAATTAAAGATTATCTCGAGATGACCGGTTATGAAGTCACTGACTTCCGCGACGGCACCGAAGCAGACGCCCACTTCAACAAGGGGCTTTTCGACATCTGCATCATCGATGTTGCGCTGCGTCATTATGACGGGTTCAGACTGCTGAGCAGCATGAGAAAAGTTGATAAAAACGTGCCCATCATCGTGCTTTCCTCAGCTTCTGCCAAGGAAGACCGCATCAAAGGCTTCAACATGGGTTGCGACGACTACGTGGCCAAACCGTTCAGCATCGAGGAGCTCGGGCTGCGCATCCAGGCCATTCTGCGCCGCTGCAAGGCCACGGCCCCGCGCGAATATGTTAGCGAGGACGAGACCATCAAGTTCGGAAACTTCATGCTCAACTACACCGAAATGCAGCTCATCCACCCGAAAGTCAGCCGCACGCTCACCCGCAAGGAATGTGAACTGCTCAAGCTGATGCTCGACCACAAGAACAAGCTCGTGCCGCGCGAGATCATCCTCCGCGAGGTATGGGGCGAAGACGACAACACCACCTCCCGCAGCATGGATGTCTTCATGACCAAGCTGCGCGGTTACCTCATCATCGACAGCGAAGACAAGGTGCTACCCAAAGACCCCGGCCAACGCAAGACCAAATATGCCGAGGGTTATCAACCCCTTGTGGAAATTTGCAATATTCACGGAACCGGTTTCATGTTACGCGTTTTAGACCCGAAATAAACTATGCTTAATATCGATAAATTGTATGCAAACGTGGCCAAAAACGGTCACGTTTGCGTTGGTTTGGATACCGACGTGACCTACCTGCCCGAGCATCTCGCCCTGCAGCACCCCACCATTGAGGACGGGTTGGTAGCCTTTAACAAAGCTCTCATTGACAGCACGTTGGACGTTTGCGCCTGCTACAAGGTGCAGATTGCCTACTACGAGGCCTACGGTATGGCCGGTTTGCGCGCATACGCCCGCACGCTCGCCTACCTGCGCGAGAAGAAGGCCGTGATTATCGCCGACATCAAGCGCGGCGACATCGCCAAGACCGCCGAAATGTACGCCCGGGCGCACTTCACCGGCGAGTTCGAAGCCGACTTCATCACCCTCAGCCCCTACATGGGTCTCGACAGCCTGTCACCGTACCTGCCCTACCTCAAGGACCACGACAAGGGTGTGTTCGTGCTCATCCGCACCTCCAACGAGGGCGCGAAGGACATCGAATACCTGCCCACCGAGGACGGCAAGCGCGTCTATCACGTCGTGGGTGAAAAGCTGCAGCAGCTGGGCAAGGACTACATGGGCGAATGCGGCTACTCGGCCGTCGGCGGCGTAATGGGTTGCACCCACCCTGACGAGGCTGCGGAAATCCGTAACATGCTCGACACCACCTTCTTCCTCATTCCCGGCTACGGTGCCCAAGGTGGCAAAGCCGAGGACATCGCCAAGTACCTCCGTAACGGCAACGGCGGCGTGGTCAACTCCTCCCGTGGCATCCTTCTCGCTTACCGCAAACAGGAGAATGGCGCCATCCACTTCGCCGACTGCGCCCGCGCCGAGGCGATCCGCATGAGGGACGACATTTTAAAATGGTTATAATATTCGTGGTTTGTAGAGACGCAAAATTTTGCGTCTCTACGACACCCGTATACATTAATCATACCCTTAAACCTTAAACCTTAAACCTTAAACCTTAAACCAAATAATGGGCATCTCAATGCAAATCCTCGGCCTTCTGGCCAGCCTGACGTTCCTCGTGGTCACGCACGAGCTCGGGCATTTCACCTTCGCGAAGATCTTCAAGACCCGCGTGGACCAGTTCTACGTGTTCTTCAATCCGGGGTTCTCCATCTTGAGAATGAAACGCTTCGACGGAAAGATGCACTTCAGCTTCTTCTCCCGGAAAGCCCCCGAAGAGTGGGCCAACCATCCCGAATGCACCGAATGGGGTCTTGGATGGCTGCCCCTCGGCGGCTACTGCTCCATCAACGGCATGGTGGATGAGACCACCAAGGCCAGCGACCTGAGCAGCGAAGTGCATCCGTGGGAGTTCCGCGCGAAACCCGCGTGGCAGCGCTTCCTCATCATTATCGGCGGCGTGCTCGTTAACTTCCTCACAGCCATCGTCATCTACATTCTGATGTGCTTCACGTGGGGCAACGACTACATCCCGCTCGAAAACGCTAAATACGGCCTCGAATTCTCGCAGGAGATGCAGGATGCGGGCTTCCGCAACGGCGACAAGGTGCTGTTGGTCGATACCACGCACCCACAAACCCTCGGCGACTTCGCCAACAACGTGCTGCTCGACAACGTGAAAACCGTCACCGTGGAGCGCGACGGTGAAGAAGTAGTCATTGACATCCCGAAAGATCTGCCGCGAAAGGTGGTGGGCGCGGGAAGTTCGTCACTGTTCTGCAACTACCGCATCCCGTTCGTCATCGACAGCGTGCTGGCGGGCGCCCCGGCGGACCAAGCCGGTCTGCAAAAGGGCGACTCGCTCGTCGGCATCAACGATTCCGCGATGTTCTGCTTCTTCGACTTCAAGAAGGTCTTCATGGAGAGCAAAGGCCAAGAAATCCAAATCGACTACATGCGCGGCGACAGTCTCTGCCACACGGCGGTCACGTTGGACACGCTCGGCAACATCGGCGTGGCATACAAACAGCCCGCGCAATTCTTCGATGTGGTGCACGTGGACTATACCTTCTGGCAGTCCATTCCGACAGGTATCTCACAGGGATTCAGCACGTTGGGCAACTACGTCAAGCAGTTCAAGATCATCTTTACTAAAGAAGGTGCCACGCAGCTCGGCAGCTTCCTGACCATCGGCAGCATCTTCCCGAAAGTTTGGGACTGGTACCGTTTCTGGAGCATGACAGCCCTTTTAGGCATCATCCTCGCCTTCATGAACATCATCCCGATTCCCGGTCTCGACGGCGGCTACATCCTCTTCATCCTCGTGGAGATGATCACTGGTAAGAAGCCCTCCGACAAGTTCCTGAGCGTCGCCAACACCATCGGCTTCGTCCTGCTCATTGCCCTTATGGTCTATGCCTTGGGGCTGGACTTCAAGAGGTTCATTTTTAAGTAGTTAGCAGTTAGTAGTTAACAGTTAAACGAAAGTGTCTCGGTCGAAGGATCATTCCCCTCCTTTGGAGGGGTGCCCGCAGGGCGGGGTGGTAATAACGAAACATCAATCATTATGAATAACGAAGAACTCAAAACCGAAATCGCTCGCCTGAAACGCGAGAAGAACGCCATCATCCTGGCGCATTACTACACCCTGCCCGAAGTGCAGGAGGTGGCCGACTTCGTGGGCGACAGCCTCGGGCTGGCCCGCAAGGCCGCCGAGACACAGGCCGACATCATCCTCTTCGCCGGCGTGCACTTCATGGCGGAGACGGCCAAAATCCTCAACCCCACGCGCAAGGTGCTCGTGCCCGACATGAGCGCGGGCTGCTCCCTCGCCAACAGCTGCAAGGCCGAAAAACTCGCCGAATTCAAGGCGAAACACCCCGACCACAAGGTGCTGGCGTACGTCAACTGCACGGCGGCGGTGAAGGCCCAGTGCGACCTGATCGTCACCTCCGGCAACGCGCTGAAGCTCGTCAACCAGATGCCCAAAGACGAGAAGATTATCTTCGTGCCCGACGGCAACCTCGGCGACTACATCAACCGGATGACGGGCCGCGAGATGCTCCTTTGGGACGGTGCCTGCTGTGTTCACGACCACTATGAGGTCGAGGATTTGGAGAAAGCCAAGGCCGAGCATCCCAACGCTTTGGTGGTGGCGCATCCCGAGTGCCGCCGCGAGCTGTTGGAGAAGGTCGATTTCATCGGTTCCACCGCCGCCATGCTCAACTACATCGGCGAGAGCAACACCAAAGAGTTCATTGTCGTCACCGAAAGCGGCATCATCTACGAGATGCAGAAGCGCAACCCCGACAAGAAGCTCTACACCCTCTACAACGGCGCGGTGAAGCACGACTGCGTGAACATGAAGAAGAACAACCTCTTGAACATCTATGCCGCCCTGTTGGAAGAGCAGCCCGAGCTCATCATGGACGAGGAGCTGCAGCAGAAAGCGTTAGTGCCGATACAGCGGATGCTGGAGATGAGTTAGTAGCTATCAGTTAGTAGCTAATAATTGGAGGAGGCGATGGATGTGGCTGTTGATGAATAACAGATAACGTTGTAAGGGCGAATAATAATTCGCCCTTACAGGTTTTAACCGAGACATACACCCTTCACTTTGAAACATAATATGACGAGTATTCGTTAAGAAGTCAAAAGCTTAAACCACAAACTATGCGAAAGTTTTACCATTGGAGTATCCTGATAATCACGATGATAGCGTTGCTTCCGGCGGATTTGCACGCGCAAGGGCACACCTTTGTCTTCGACTCCGTGCAGCACGTCCGCTGCCCTGACGGCGACCTAAACAATTATCCAAACGACGGGGCCTTTTCGGTGCATCTTACCGATTCGGCACAGTACTATCAGCAGATTACGGTGCATTCCTCTCACTACCTGTTTTACGACCAGACCTTTAATAGCAACTTCCGTTTGACGGGTTTGGCTGCGGCAACCTATTACGTCACCGCCTACGGAATGGATGGCAGCACATTTGCCGATTCCATTGTGATTGAAAAGCCGGCGCCATGGGTCAGTAATGTGATTCATGTTGATACGGTTTGCCCTGGAGATACCGGAAGTGCCGTCTTCAGCCATTTGGGAGGCACCCCACCTTATACGTTTAACTGGTATTTTGATGAAGACACGTTAAACGGTGTAACTGTCTCTTTGGTGGACACAACTTTGGCTCTATACGGAATGGAAGGAGGTGGGCGATGGTATTGTTACAATATACATGACTCCAGAGGATGCAACTTCTTTGGTGAGGAGATTGCTTATATTTTTGTCTATCTTTGGGAATATGCAATGGACATGGAGATTGTCGGGGACACGGTGCATCGGGTATGCGAGGGAACGGAAATCCCCTTGGTGGCGCAATCCTTTACCCCCGGCATTTACACTTGGTGCTATGGGGGCGTTTGCGACAGCAGCAATGCCAACACCTATACAGACCTTGAGGGCAACTTTGTGTCTGGCTTCTTCACACCGCCCGTCACGGAATCGGGATGGGTGACGGTCTCTTTCGACAACATGAGCCCTTGTCCGAAACCCCGCGATTCGGTCTGGGTGGAAGTGGCCCCTCCCGTATGGATCGAAATGGACACGGTGCTGAAAAAGGACACCACCTATACAATCTATTTCCATCCTTTCGGGGGACGAGTCTATCTGGATGAGGTGTTAGTCTCCAGCTACTCTTCCGGTTGGATGACTCTCAACACGGGAAATCTGACCGCCTCGGAACACTTGATGACCTATATAGCGGAGAGCAACCTGCATTGTGACAATGAGACACAAAACGTGTTGTTCCGGGTGGTTTCCCCGGCCGACATCCCGGAGCGGAATATCCACGTGAATGTCTATCCGAACCCGGTGGCGGATGTGCTGCATGTCTCGCAGACAGCCGACCAAGAATTGACCCTCACCATTACGGATATGATGGGCAAACAGATTCGGCAGTTCTCCGTTTTCGATAGTTCGACCGATCTCAACGTGGCCGATTTACGTGCGGGTCTGTATATGTTGCATGTTCAGGATGCCGCAGGAGCTTCCACCACCGTTAAACTCATCAAAAAATAAACGCCATGAAAAGGTTATCTACACTTTTAGGATTGATTTTCGCCGTTTGCTGTACGGCCTTTTCGCAAAGTGCCATTCCATACATCATCACCATGCACGACTCGTATGGCGACGGCTGGGGCGGCTCGCGTGGTTCCTTTATTTACGTGATGCAGGGCAATATCCCCATAGACACCCTTTGCGTGCACCGCACTGGCAGCCATCAGGACTTTTTGGAGGTGGACACGCTTTGGCTGCTGCCGGATGTGGCGTATGACTTCTACTGGCATCCCGGCGAGGACTCCCAGTATAATGACGAATGTTCGTTTGACATTCATCATACACAAGGGCAAAAAATCTGCCAATGTTTGAGTGCCCAGGCCCTTCCCACCGAGGAATCTTTCTTAACCATGAACGGCGACATCTGTCAATTGCCTGCGCTTAATATTTCTTATTTGAACACAGACAGCATCAAAATATGTAATTATCAGGCATTCCATCTCATAGATGATGGATATGGGTCCGGAGCATGGAATATGGATCCTGAAGCCATGATCGTATTGTATCCTGAGACAGCCGCGAAAAGAGTGCAACTACAGGGTACATACACCTTTGAAATGGATCCCTTTTGGAATCCGGTCAATCACTATGTGCATTTGCGCGTGTATGACGGTTTTGACACCACGGGAACGTTGTTGTTTGAACGTGATGAGATGGAAAACGGCGATATTCCGGCCGTGATTTCACAGACAGGTGCTTTGACAGTCTATTACAAGCATTTTTACAACCCGGGGGACGGCTTTGACATGGAAGTCTCTTTGACAGATCCTCCCGTCTGCCAAAGTCCCGCCATGCTCGCTTTGACGGATACCACTTCCAATTCGATGACGTTTTCATGGCTTTCGGACAGTTCTGCCACGGAATGGGAGATGGAATACGGACCGGTCGGTTTCACGCATGGTGCAGGCACCACGGTTGCGGTGAACACGAATCCGTTCACGCTCACCTCGTTCCCGCAAGGCGAAACACTCGATTTTTATGTCCGGACCAAGTGCGGCGAAAACCAGTACAGTGTTTGGTCGGATTGGTTGCAATCGATTACTCCAGGAGGTTTCGTCTATCGGTTGGCCCTGCAAGGCTCCGATACAATCTCTTCCTGCGGCGCCCATATTCTGAATGTGGAGGTGAGTGACTGGGGCAATTTCAACTCGACATTAGTCCTATTGCCCGAACATTCCGGCCAGTTAGTGCAATTGTTGGGAACATACAATTTGGCCACGGAATATATGCCACGTTGAGCGTGTTTGACGGAATTGGCACAGATGGACCGCTCTTGTTCCAGACCACCCATGATTCGCTCATCGGGACTATGGATGTTGTGGAGTCCTTGTCGGGTCCTCTGACGTTGCGGTTGACCGACCATTTGCGATTCGACGGCGGTATTGACTTGCACGTCCATTGCTCGGAATGTCTGAGACCGACTCCTATCAGGGTGGACTCGGTAGGGCCGTTTTCTGTCACCTTGTCGTGGTCGGAGCAAGGAGCAGGGGTTGCATGGGACGTTGAGTACGGTCCCGCCGGTTTCGAACACGGCACAGGAACCATCCTGCATGTCACCGACACGACCTGCACCATCACGGGTGTTGGCATCGGCTCACTCAAAGACTTTTACGTGCGTTCCAGTTGCGGGCAAGGCGAAACAAGCAGTTGGTCGGATCCTGTCACCTACTTTTCCGCTCCCAACACGTCCAGCACATTCACTGTGTCGTTAGACCGGGTCTCTGCGGCGCGGATTTGCGACGGCACCATCCAATTCGAAGGCGACTTGGGCGACAACCTCCTCACGTTGTTCCCAAAGTCCGCCAACAGCTTTGTCACCATAGAAAATACCCAAACCGACTGCTTGGAATTTTTTGACGGACGGGACACGACAGGTGTTCGTCTGAGTCCGTCTCCGGACGGCATTGTGTCGGAAAGCGGTCCGCTGACGATTCGCGCCCTCTGCATCCCGAACAACAGCGTTGCCCTTTCGGTGAGCTGTAACGCCTGCCCCACTCCGGACAGCGTTCATATCGAAAGTGTCGCGGGCGACAGTATCACGCTGGCTTGGGCTTCCCACAGCGGCGTGGATTCCTGGGAAGTAACCTTCTGCCCGAATGGCGTCCATCCCTCTTTAGGCACATCCGACACCGTGACAGAGCCTTATATTACAATACCCAACCTGCCGGCCGGCAACACGTATTCATTCTATGTCCGTGCACTTTGCGGCAGTGAAGGCAGTGTTTGGTGGCCGGAGCCTGTTGTTTACACCCCTAACCCTAACCTTTATAACATGACGCAAACCTCCGACATCGTGGGGATGTGCGGAGGACAAGTGAACTACCAACTCGGGTGGGATGCCCCGGACCGTTCGGTGACCCTGATGCCCGTACACGAGGGAGAGCTTGTCCAGCTGCAAGGAACAATCCATCAGGAATACGCCTATTGGGATCATTGGTTTGTCGTTTATGACGGGGTGGGAACGGAAGGAACGGTGCTATACCAAAGCCCGAAGTTCCTTTCGGGTTGGATAACCCCCTATAGCCAGAACATCTTGGTACAATCCATATCGGGTCCGTTGACAATTGTGGCCTACGACCCGCAGTTTTTGCCATGGTTTTATGATTCCCTTCCCGACAATCATTTCTCGATGACCGTGTCCTGCACGGATTGCGCACGTCCGATAGATTTGTCAATGGACCAGTTCACGGTCAATTCCGTCACGCTTTCGTGGACTGAAACCGGAGATGCACAGTCGTGGGACATCGAGTATGGCCCTGCGGGATTCACGCCGGGAGCCGGTGCCGGAACGATGGTTCACACGACACAGAATCCCTATACCGTTCAGCCTTTTGATTCGGCAGGCACGTATGACTTCTATGTCCGTTCCCATTGCAATGCGACCAACCAAAGCCTTTTCGTCGGGCCGCTCACGCATCGTTTTCTGCCCGACGGTTTTGTCTTCCCCAAAGAGGGCCAGTATGATGTCACGATGTGCGGCGGACACCTCTATGATGACGGCGGTCCGGACGGCCTGTATAGCAACGACTGCCATGTTGAGGTGACGCTATGGCCGGAAACGTCTGGACAGTATATCCAGTTGACGGGAACGACCAACATCCATCTCTGGAATTCCATACGAGTGTATGACGGTGACAACACCAACGGACAACTTTTGTATGAGCAGAATGACGGGGTTCTCGATCCTACCGGTTATGTCACGGACACTCTGCCGAGACTGGTTTCCACGAACGGTCCGCTCACCATAGAGATGATTTCCGGTGATGACGGCGGTTGGGGTAACACAAACGGCTTCGACTTCGAGGTGCAGTGCATCACGTGCAAACCGCCTGTGAACCTCACAGCAACCGCCGCTTCGGACACCTCCATCTCCTTGACTTGGGCGGATTTGACCCCGGCGGAGTCTTGGGAAGTGGAATACGGCCCGGTGGGCTTCGACTTGGGCACTGGCACTTCCGCCGTGGTCAGCACGAACCACTTCTCCGTCCAGGATCTGGCGCAGCATCAATCTTACGCATTTTATGTTCGTTCTCAGTGCGACAGTGGTGATGTCAGCGATTATTCCGAGCCATTCTATCTGCTTAAGGGAGACAACGCCTACCACATTCCCCCGGCTGGAAAATATGCGGTTATCCTTTGTGGCGGCCATTTATATGACGAGGATGTTCCCGACAACAATTTTGTGCATCAACATGCCATCGTCACTCTTTTCCCGGAAACGCAGGGGGGATTTGTCCAGCTAAGCGGCACCCGATTTTTCAATCAGCCCGATTTGATCCGTGTTTTTGACGGGGTTGACACCAATGGGCTGAAAATGTGTGAATTCGAAGGCGATGACAATAATATATTCACCCCTTACGATGAAAACATTCCCGTCCTTCGGTCGTTGACCGGTCCGCTCACGTTGGACATGAGCGTCTATCAGTGGAATGAGGTGTCCTACTTAGGCTTTGATTTCGAGGTGGAGTGCGTGGATTCCTGTCCTGTGGCCATGAATGCGGCCTTTTCCGACATCACAGACAGCACGTTCACACTGTCGTGGTTAGCCGGTGATTTCGATGTGGAGTGGGAAATCGAATATGTGCTGCATGATATTATACATGGTAATGGTTCGAAAATCCATACACACGCCCATTCGCACACTTACCGATGGAATGACATCCCGTATGGCGGTCTTGCCGTGGACTTCTATGTACACCCTCAATGCGATGTGCAGGACGAATTGTGGGTCGGGCCTTTGACGATTCAGATTCCGGGCGCGTATCTTTTCCCCACCCAAGGACACGATTCCCTTTCCATTTGTGGCGGGCATCTTTACGATCCTGCTGGTCCGGAGGAACTCTTCTGTGAACATTCGGAAGCCACAACGCTAACACTATATCCTGATATGCCAGGACATTATGTACAGGTTCAAGGTTCATTCTACACATACGGAAACGATGAAATAAGAATCTATGACGGCGCGGACACCAATGGCGTTTTGTTGTTGGAGCATCCGCGGGCTGACGGAACGTTTCCGACAATTCAATCTATCTCGGGTCCGCTAACCATACGAATCTCACCCGTAGAAGACCAGCATCTTTGTTATGACTTGGATATGAGTGTCGTGTGTTCCTCGTGCGCCACCCCTGAAGACTTCATCGCCACCACCTATCAGAACGGAGATATCCTCCTGTCTTGGACAGGTTCTGACACGTCCGCCACGTACCAAGTGGAGTATGGTTACCATGGTTTCATTATCGGAGAAGGAAGCAGAGTTCCTGTTACGGGTGACAGTCTTCTCCTGCAAGGGCTGGATAACCTTCCTTACGATTTTTACATTAGAACGATGTGCGCCGACAGTGAGTTGAGCATCTGGGCAGGGCCCGCCTCGGTCACCGTTGGACAATTCAATGTGCATCCAGGCAGGACACAAACACTTCAAACTTGTTTCGAACATGTCTCATTTGACAATCAAGGGGAAACCACCTTGGTTATCGAATCAGGAGAAACGGGTAGTAACGTACAATTATGGGGATTTTACACGTTGCATAATTCATCGAATATCCGAATCTATGATGGTCTCGATACCACCGCAAATATCATTTATGAAAAACAATACATAAATGATGGATATAGCAGTGACTTCAATAGTTGGTTGTTTATAGAATCCACTTCGGGCATATTGACTGTTTATCTGGAAGATAATGTCGGGATAAACTTCGATATACGGTGTATCACATGTAGAAGACCAATCGATTTTTCCATCATAGATGCGCATGACAGTATCGTCACCCTTTCGTGGACAGAACGCGACTATGCAACGGCATGGAATATAGAGTACCGGGAGTATGCCGGGAACGGAGATTTCCTGAAAGACACCCTCTTAACTGTCTATTCCCCTACTTTCACTCACCCAACATGTCTCCCAGGACATTTATTTCATTTTCGAGTACAGTCCGTTTGCGGAGAGAATGACAATAGTGAATGGACCAATGAACTTGTATATATTGTTCCTCCTATTCTTTATCCGGACAATTATCAGTTTGGCAGTATTGTTCATGGGTCTGGAAATGTACATCTAAATATGTGTGATGGACATATTTGGGGCCCCTATAACTTTAATAATCCGTCTAATATGCATTATGAGGTCACCATTTTTCCGACTACGCCAAACTCATTGGTTAGATTGGATGGATATCTCAACTCATCCTTAGGGGCCGTTTCTTTTCTTCCAGATCCTGACTATCTTAAAATTTACGATGGCATTGGAACGGATGGCACACTTCTTTTCTATAATTATCCCGTCACCTCAGGACTGGTCTCAGTGCAGTCCTCCACAGGCCCTCTTACTATTCAGATGTTTAATTATTACCATTACGTTAATGATCCGCCCTTCGATTTCACCGTCAGTTGCATTCCCGCCCCTTCGTGTTTTATCCCCACGGCGCTCAATATTGAAAGTTTTCAGGACACGGCGGTTGTCCTTTCCTGGGTGGAAAACGGCACCGCTGAGAGATGGGAGATTGAATACGGGGAGGAAGGCTTCCTTCATGGTGGCGGGACTTCCTTGGTGGTGACCACGAACCCTTATACGCTGCAGAACCTTATCCCCGGCACCACATACGATGTCTATGTGCGCTCGCTGTGCGACACCGACAACGCCAGCCCTTGGGCGGATTCCATCACCTTCGTGCCCAATGCCTACGTGGTGAACCATAGCGGCACGGACACCCTTGTCCTTTGCGGCGGGCACCTCTATGACGAAGGCGGTGTCGCTGGTCGCCATCACGCAGCGGACATCGACAACGTCATAGTGCTGATGCCGGACGAACCCGGACATTTCGTGAAGTTGGAGGGCTGGAGCAATCTGAATGAGATTTTCCGGGTTTATGACGGAATTGGCACCGAAGGCAGGTTGCTCGCCACCGCCGAAGCCGGGAAAGTGCTTTCGGTGCAGTCCTCCACAGGCCCGATCACGTTGCACGTGACCCGTTCGTTCGAGGAGGGAGAACTCTATCGGGCGTTCGACTTGGCGGTGAGCTGCGTGAGTTGTGTTGTCCCGAAGCATTTGCACGTGAAAGACGACCAATATTGGAGTAACGACATCACCCTGGAGTGGGAAGAAGGCGGATCGGCCAGTGCCTGGGATGTCCAGTACGGTCCTGCCGGATACAGGTTAGGGACGGGAACCATCGTTTCCACCCCCAACGAACCGTTCTCGTTACCTCTCAGCTCAGGTGTGGACTACGAGTTCTACGTGCGCGCCAACTGCGGCGGCGACGATGCCAGCGCGTGGGCGGGTCCCGTTTACGCCATGCCCCAAGCCTATTACATTCCCAATTTCGGTCGGCGCTCTATTACCGTCTGCGATGGCGTTATTTATGATGACGGCGGCCCGAACCGCAGCTTTACAGAGGACGGCGATGCGGCCGTGACGCTGAATCCGTTGGAACCGGGCATGGGTGTACGGGTCTTCGGCTTTTGGTATCCGAATGACAACAACCAGTATTTCCCGAACGACTACCTGCTTATTTACGACGGAAAAGACACCATGGGCGTTCCGTTGTACGACAGCCGCGTCCACGAAAATCCCATTATGGTCACCTCTTCCGTCGGCCCGCTCACGTTGTACTTGCGTTCCATCCATCCTGTTAACCAAGCGTACTACATAAGCGGTTTCGCGCTGCAAACATCCTGTGTGGAAGGCGACTACGGGCAGTCTTGCGAACCTCCGGCTTTCATCACGGTCTCCGACATCACCGCCAATAGTGCCACGGTGGACTGGGTGCAGTTGGGGCCGGATCCCGATTTTTGGGTTATCCGCTATACCAATGCCACGAACTGGCAGACCACCTACACCTCGTCGCATCCTTACACGCTCGAAAACTTGGAGCCCCATACCACCTACAGGGTGCAAGTGGAGGCGCATTGCGACGACGGCTATCACAGCGACGACGCGGAGGAAATCACCTTCTACCTCAGTCCGGACGGTGTCCAAGAACACGACCCGGCCTCCGGTCTGACCGTCTATCCCAACCCCACCTCCAACATCGTCAATGTAGAATGTATCATGCAGAATGAAGAATGGAGCGAGGTGGAATTGCACCTGTGCGACGCATACGGGCGGTTGTTGGGTGTGGTGGAGACGCAAAATTATGCGTCTCGACAGACCGCGCAGATCGATTTGTCGCGGTATGCCAAAGGTATCTATTTCGTGAAGGCCGTGGCGGGTGACAAGACCGTCGCCGTAAGGAAAGTAGTGAAAGGATAATCTCCGCGGATCACACGGATCTGCACGTATGATTATCTCCGCGTATCGCGCGTATCTGCACGTATTTCTGACAAATCCCGCTGCAGGGTTGCCGCAATGTGGCAGCCCTGCATTTGTTTCGCTATTGCGTCGCCCTTCTGTCGCCCCTCTTTCACTCAAACAGGCTTTCGGGCGAAGCACGGGCGAAAGATATGCAAGTCAGACACGGGACTTGAGGGAAGAGTCGTGTAACCCAAAAAAATTGTATCTTTGCCCTTTCTAAAACAACGGACGTTATGGCACATAAAATACTGGTAGCCACGGGCGGCGGCGACTGCCCCGGACTGAACGCGGTGATCCGCGGCATTGTGAAACGCGCAGCCCAGGAGGGCGAAGATTGGCAAGTCTTCGGCTGCATCGAGTCGTTTAACGGCATCCTCAAGGACGATGTGGAGATCGTGCCGCTTACCGAGAGCATGGTCTCCGGCCTCCACGTCAAGGGCGGCACCATCATCAAGACCACCAACAAGGGCGGCCCCTTCCGCTTCCCCGTGCGGCAACCCGACGGCAGCTGGAAGATTGAGGACCGCTCGCAGCTGATGAAGAAACGGTTCAACAACATCGGTTTCGACGCCATCATCAACATCGGCGGCGACGGCTCGCAGCGCATCTCCTTGGACCTCCTCAACATCGGCATCCCCGTGGTGGGCGTGCCCAAGACCATCGACAACGACTTGTCGAGCACAGACTTCACCTTCGGGTTCCAGACGGCCGTGCAGATCGCCACGGAGGCCATCGACAAGTTAGTGACGACCGCCGAGAGCCACAACCGCGTCTTCATCATGGAGGTGATGGGCCGTGATGCGGGCTGGATTGCCCTGCACACTGCCATCGCCGGCGGCGCAGACGTCTGCATCATCCCCGAAATCCCGTACAACCCCGAGGCCATTGCCCGCAAGATCGAAAAACGCTACAAGAACGGCATGGGCTTCTGCAACATCGTGATTGCAGAGGGCGCGAAACGGGTTGGCGGCGATGTTGTCGGCAAGGCACCCACGGCTGTCGGCGATCCCCACATCAAGCTCGGCGGGGTTGGCGATGTGCTGAAACAGGAACTCCTCGACCTCGGCATCGAGCACGACATCCGCGTGACGGTGCTAGGACACCTGCAACGCGGCGGCACCCCCATGGCCTACGACCGCATCCTCGCTACCGAGTTCGGCGTGAAAGCCTTCGAGCTCGTCAAGGAGAAAAAGTACGGCAACCTCGTGGTCTATCGCCACCCGGACATCTCGTACGTACCTCTCGAAGAGGCCGTCAAGGAACCGCATCTCGTAAAACCCGACGATTTCCTCGTGAAAGCCGCCCGCGGTGTTGGCGTGGTCTTCGGCGACGAAACGATCTGATGTAGAGACGCATGGCCATGCGTCTCTACAACATCCCGATACAATAACCTATAACCATTATATTATGAAAAAGAAAATCGTAGTCTTATCCGGCGCCGGAATCTCCGCGGAGAGCGGCATCAGCACCTTCCGCGACAGCGACGGCCTTTGGGAAAACCATAACGTGGAGGATGTGGCCAGCATCGACGGCTGGTACCGCAACCCCAAACTCATCATCGACTTCTACAACGAGCGGCGCGCGCAATTGGAGCATTGCGAGCCCAACGACGCGCACAAGCTCGTGGCGAAGTTGGAGGAACAGTACGACGTGACGGTGGTGACGCAGAATGTCGATAACCTGCACGAGCGCGGCGGCTCCTCGAAAATCATCCACCTGCACGGCGAGCTGACGAAAGCCTGCAACGAACGCAAGACGGAGGTCTTCGACATCGGCTACGCGCCCATGAAATACGGCGAGCGTGCCAAGGACGGCTCCCTGCTGCGTCCCTTCATCGTCTGGTTCGGTGAAGCCGTGCCTTTGTTGGATGCCGCCGCCCGCGAGGTGGAACAGGCTGACATTCTGATTATTATCGGCACCTCGTTAGCCGTCTATCCCGCCGCCGGTCTGCTCTACTACGCCCCCGCCAACGCGGAAATCTACGTCATCGACCCCAAACAGCCCGGCTCCATCTCCCGCCGCGTGACCTACATCACCGAAAAGGCCACCGTCGGCATGAAACAGCTGTGCGACAAACTGATGACACGATAATTGGATACATGATGTATGTAGAGACGCAATATTTTGCGTCTCTACGACACCCATAAAACGACCAATAATATGAAACGATTGAAAATCTTTATTGCGGTGATAATGGCGGCCATCGCGTTCGCCTCCTGCGAAAACTATCCCGAAGGCGTGCCCAGCTTCTACTCCAGCGAGTACCGGATTGTGGGCTCGTGGCAGGTATCGCACACCTACCTCAACGGTGTGGAAATCGACTCCACCGAATATGTCGGCTACGCCCCCACGACCTTCTACTACATGTACGCCGACCATGTGATGTCGCTGACGGGTATCCGCAACGGGCAGCTGCGGCAGTCGTCGTTCGCCACTTACATTCTGGACCCCAAGGCGAAAACCATCTCGTTCGACTACACCTTCTTCGGGAAGCATTATGTCTTCACCGCCGACATCATGCGGCTGTCGCGCAAGGAGTTCTTCATTGAATTTGACGACGAGTACGGCGACCACTGGCGGTTAGAGCTGTTCTCACGGTCAGAATATTGACATGACCAGCCCCTTCCCGCGCACTGACTCGGAAACAACGGAATCCACTGGTTATCTGTGGATTGCAGTCGTTATCGCGGTGTTTGTCGTGGCGGGACTGTTCTTCATGACGCGCACCGAGCGACACACCCGCGAGGTGGCCGAACACGCGCAGACACCTCTGCAGCCGCACGACGAGGGTTCCCCGCTCATCCGATTCACCCCTGCAGATGTCAGAGTTGACTCCAGCTGGTCGCTTCTTTCGGGTCGGCATCCCTCGGTGACCTTCACCTGCCAGCTCGCCCCGAAAGCCCCGCGTGCCGAGGCGGTCATCCTCTGCTACCGAATACCAAACACCCCCGATTGGTACACCGTCACGGCTCATGCGCGTCGCGACCGTACCTGGCGCATCACCTTGCGCGACCTCTATCGCAACATGCCCTACGAATGCTTCTTCATCCTCCGCACCGCCGACACCGTGGTACGTAGCGGGTGTGTAAGGTTTCACACATAAGAGTTTGTATGAAGATAACAATTACATATAGAAGGACGCGGCGGTTGTCGATGCGGGTGGTGAGCAATGGCGACCTGCATGTGAGTGCGCCGTATGGGGTGCCTAGGAGCGAGGTGGATCGGTTCATCCGCGGCAACGAAGCGTGGATCCAAAAGGCGTTACAGCGACAGCTCACGGCGAACCAACAGCGGTACAGTTTCTACAGCCAGCTGCCGTTGGAAACGAAGGAACAGGCTCGTGAGGCGGCGCAGCGATTGGATGCACTTATACAGCCTATGTTATTGAAATATACCGCGTTGATGGATGTTCGGCCGACGCGGATTACCTACAAGCCCACCATCTCGCGCTGGGGTGCCTGCAACAAGAAAACCGGCGACATCTGCTTCAGCACCTACCTGCTGTTGCTGCCCGAATGGTGCATTGAGCACGTGGTGGTACACGAGCTCGCCCACCTCATCGAGGCCAACCACAGTCCCCGCTTCCACGCGCTGATGGACCGCTACTTCCCGAGGTGGAAGGAGGCTCGGAAAACGACGAGGGAGCTCGTCCGCAACAAACCTTGAAATATTCAACATTCACCATTCAACATTCATCATTTTTTCGTATCTTTGCCGATTCGATTTATAGCGACAAAAACTGGACCATTATGGATAATTTCATCGTATCGGCACGGAAATACAGACCCTCAACTTTCAGCTCTGTGGTGGGGCAGGAGACCATCACGGCGACCCTCAAGAACGCCATCCGCAACAACCAGGTGGCACAAGCTTTCCTGTTCTGCGGACCGCGTGGCGTGGGCAAGACCACCTGCGCCCGTATCTTCGCCAAAGCCCTCAACTGCGAACATCTCACCGACGACTTCGAACCCTGCAACGAATGCGAGTCGTGCCAGTCGTTCAATAACTCGGCCTCTTTCAACGTCTTCGAGCTCGACGCCGCCTCGAAAAACTCCGTGGAGGACATCCGCGAGTTGGTCGAGCAGGTGCGCGTGCAACCGCAAGGGGCCAAATACAAGGTCTATATCATCGACGAGGTGCACATGCTCTCCGGCGCGGCCTTCAACGCCTTCCTGAAAACGCTGGAGGAGCCGCCCGCCTACGCCAAGTTCATCATGGCCACCACGGAGAAGCACAAGATTCTGCCGACTATTCTGTCGCGCTGCCAAGTGTATGACTTCAAGCGCATTAACGATAACGACATCGTGCGTCATCTGCAATTTGTGGCGCAAAACGAGGGTGTCACCGCCGAGGAGGATGCTCTGCGTGTGGTCGCTGCCAAGGCCGACGGTGCCCTGCGCGACGCCCTCTCCATCTTCGACCAGCTCGTCAGCTTCACCGGCAAGAACATCACCTATAAGGAGACCATCAGCAACCTCAATGTCTTGGATGTTGACAACTACTTCAAAGTCATCGACATCGTGCTGAGCGACGATGTTTCCGGCGCCCTGCTGCTCCTTGACGACATCCTTGCAAAGGGCTTCGATGCCCAGAATTTCATCTCCGGATTAGCCTCCCATATCCGCAACCTGCTCATCGCACAGAGTCCGGGCACGATACAGCTGCTGCAGGTCTCCGACAGCATCAAGGCACGGCTGCAGGAGCAGTCGCAGCGGGCCGACCGGATGCTGCTCACCCGCGCCCTCGAACTGGCCAACCAGTGCGACTTCAACTACAAGATGTCGAACAACAAGCGGCTTTCGGTGGAGCTCTGTCTGATGCAGATCAACGCCAACTACGTCTATAAGCGTCAGCGTGCGAGGCAATCGCAGGAGCGATAACATCCCGGAAGGCGCAGGTTCCGCCGCAGAAGATGCTTCAGTCCGCATCGCCCCTGCAGAACCCCAGATCTCCAGACAAGGCCTCCAATTCGCCGGTTTCACCCCGATTCAGCCGCTGCCCACCATCAAGGAGGTGACGGCCCAAACCCGGCATCTCGCCCAACAGGTGCAGCAACCGGTTGTCGCGACGCAAAATCCTGTCGTGGCGCAAACCGTCGCAACCCCGCAATCCGCAGAGGCCCCCACCCCACCCGATTCCGAGGCCCAGGTCACGGAAACGGATACCCAAATTATAGAGACGCAGCACGCTGCGTCTCTACAACAACCCGCAGATGATGCAAATACGGCTGTCGCTCAAACGAATGAAACACAACCCGTCACCAATGACGATGTGACCGCAAATCCGCCAACCGAGGCACCCGCCGCGACGGAATCCTTCGAGGAGTGCTGGACCCGGATGGTGGACGCCATCTTCCAGAAGAAGCCGGCCTTCTACCACCAGCTGCGCGACTACCCACCCCGCTACGAAAACGACATTATCTACGTGGATGTGGAGAACGACTTCCAGAAGAACCAGCTCGAAATGAGCAAACGCGCCATGCTGGAGTTCTGGCGCAACAATTTCCAGCTGAACGTCAACGACATAGAGTTCGTCATCCACGAGCACGAGAAGAAGAAGGTAATCTACACCAGCGAGGACAAGGTCAACAACATGCTGGAGCAGAACCCCGAGTTGAAGGACTTCCTGCAAGTTCTAAATTTCAGAATCAAGGATTAGAAATTAGCATTTAGAAATATGAAAAAAGTTTTATCCATTTTCGTTTTGACCGCATTTGCGATTGCGGTTCAGGGTCAGGCGCTGCTGCACAGAGCAACCGTCGATGGGCGCGTGGACAGCGTCCGCATGGCCATCAATTTGCCACAGCAATACACCGGAGAGGGCGTGATCATCGGCGTCACCGACTGGGGCTTCGATTACACGCACCCCGTGTTTTACGACACCAATATGGTCCACTACCGCGTGCTGCGGGCATGGGACCAGTTCAAGACTTCCGGCCCCGCCCCGGCGGGCTATAACTACGGCACAGAGTATATCGGTGCAGAGGCGCTGCTGACGGCCCTATGCGACACCAGCAACGTCTATGACTACGCCTACCACGGCACCCACTGCGCGGGCATCGCCGGTGGTGGCGGCGCCGGCACCCAATACCGTGGCGTGGCCGTCGATGCCGAGTTCCTCTTTGTCAGCGTGAGCCTCACCGACGAGGAGGTCATCGATGCCTGGCGGTGGATGTACGACGTGGCGCAGCAGGAGGGCAAACGTCTGGTAATCAGCATGAGCTGGGGGCTCTACTGGCTGGACAACATGGACGGCACCGGCCCCTTGGCGGAAGAGATGCAACGGCTCAACGACCTTGGTGTGGTCTTCGTGACCAGCGCGGGCAACAACGGCGACGAGAACGACCACATCATGCACACCTTTACCCAGCAGGACACCGTCCGCACACTGTTCACCTTCCCCCACTCCTCCATCGGTTCCAGCATCACCATGATGGGAACGCCCGGATTTCCGTTCGCTTTCTCCCTCTTTGCGATGGACAACAGCTACAACATTGTGGCAGAGACCCCGTTCCTCTCCACCAACAATGGCGGTATTTACGAAGACTGGCTGGTTGTCAACGGCGACAGCGTGTATTACACTTTCCTGGCTGATTCGGCGAACAGCTACAACAACAGGCCTCAGGTGCAGTTGGATGTTGCCAAGCAAAGCGGCTACAAGTTCGGCCTCGCGGTGACGTCGGCAGGCGGCGACTTCCACGCCTGGAACATGGCCCTCATCGAGACCAAATACGGCAACTGGGGCGGCGCCTTCACGAGGCCCAGCACCAGCCCTGGCTGGGCTGACGTTGACGCGCTCTACGGCATCAGCACTCCTGGCAATATCGACTGCGCTGTCACGGTGGCGGCACACGCTTCCCGCTACCAAGCCGCATCGGGTAACTGGGGCGGCGGTTCCATCGCATCGTTCTCCAGCTCAGGTCCCAGCTTAAGCCAGACATCCAAGCCCGACATTTCCGCGCCCGGAAAGAATGTCGTATCGTCCATTTCAAGTTACACCAACACCTACAGCGGCAGCTATTACACCTCCGTGCAGTTCAACGGACGCACCTACTACTTCGCCCAGCTGTCCGGCACCTCCATGGCATGTCCATTTGTGGCAGGCGTGGCAGCGCTGGTGTTACAGGCAAACCCCAACCTTTCCGCCGCGCAGGTCAAGGAAATCCTGTTGGAGACGGCCTACGAGGATCAATACACGGAAATTTCCGGCCCGCTGCGCTTCGGCGCGGGCAAGGTCAATGCCTATCAGGCTATCCTCAAGGCTCTCACCACCGTGAGTGTGAACGATTTCGCCTCCCCGAAGGAGTCCCTCTTCACCGTCTATCCGAATCCTGCTTCCGACCATTGCTTTGTCACAGCCAACACCGACAGCCCCGCGACCCTCTGCCAAATCATCGACCTCTCCGGCCGCACTGTCTTCCAGACCACCCTCACCCCCGGCGTGAACAGCCTGAGCCTCAACGGACTGACCCCTGGATATTACCTGATGAAGATTAGCGACGAGAAGACGGCGGTGACGAAGAAGCTGGTGGTGCAATAATTGATAAAGATTGGGAAAATGACAAGACTGTCGGCTCCTGCTCTTCATTATGAATTGTGCATTGTTTATAACGTGTTGATATTTTTGACTTGACAAAGGCATCGGAATGTTATATCTTTGCAAAATATTTCCCGTAACAGCAAACCTTATGAACCCGAAACTCCCCCTTTCCGCAGCTCTTTTTGCCGCAGTGTTTTCCATCTTTACCGCCTCCGCCCAGCCCGGCTGGCAATGGGCGCACTGCTGGACGGGCGGCGACGGAATAAGTGCCGGTGATTACTACAACGGCATAAACTCCACCGCTTTCGACAGCGAGGGCAACCTGTACGTGTATGGCATGATGGGAGGGACGGCACGGTTTGACGGCGAGCTGCTGCATTTCAGCGAAGACTCCCGGGTGCTGCTCACCAACAACCCTTCCATTTTGCTCGCCAAGTTCGACACCTTGGGCAACATGCTGTGGTACAAAGTGGTGAAACAGAGTACGGAAGAGGCGGTGCCGTGCTGGATGGAGATTAGGGACGACCGGATATACATAGCGGGGAATTGTGGGATTAACGGCGACTCGCACCACGAATGGCTTTACTTTATGGACACGCTTATTGAAGAGTCACAGATCACCTCCCTGCCTGACTCCCTGCAGAAGCCGCCTTTCAAGAAATACTGCTACTGGACCTTTTTCGCCAT
>CAJOKR010000036.1 GCA_905235135.1 uncultured Bacteroidales bacterium | reverse complement strand
CTGGTCGAACAGGTTGAAAGATTCGAGTTTGTAAATCAACAGCGGATCTTTCTGCTCGTAAGAGGCATTTTGCACGTTCTCCTTGAGGTCGTCCATAGCGCGAAGATGCTCCTTCCAAGCGTTGTCGATAACAGCGAGGGTGATGCCCTTCTCGAAGGAGAGGCCCACCTCGCGGCCTTGGGTTTCGTAGCATTTCTTCAGAGGCGCCACAATATTGATGGTCTTCTTGCCGTCGGTGAACGGAATGGCGATATTTTGGAACTTGTCGCCGTGCTCCAGATAGACGCGCTCGATGACCGGGTAAGCTTGTTCGGCAATTTTCTGCAGTTTGGCCTTGTAATGGTCATAAACCACGGGGAAAAGCTTCTCTACCAGCGTACCTTGACGCTCTTGCAGAAAGTATTGCTCCTCGAACGGCGATTCGCAGCCGAAGGTCGTGATCATGCCCATCTTGAAGCCTTCAAAATCCTTCGCCTCCCACATGTCGGCCACGAGGGTTTCGCACACGTCGTGGACCATTTGGGAAATGTCGATGGCCAGTCTGTCGCCAAAGAGGGCATTGCGGCGGCGGCGATAAATCGTAGAACGTTGCTTGTTCATCACATCGTCGTACTCCAACAGACGTTTACGAATACCGAAATTGTTCTCCTCGACCTTCTTCTGAGCACGCTCAATGGATTTGGAAATCATGCTGTGTTGGATCACATCGCCATCCTGATGGCCCATGCTGTCCATCACTTTTGCGATACGGTCGGAACCGAACAGACGCATGAGGTCATCCTCCAAAGAGACGAAGAATTGGGAGCTGCCGGGGTCACCTTGACGGCCGGAACGACCGCGCAACTGACGGTCCACACGACGGGAATCGTGGCGTTCGGTGCCGATGATGGCCAGACCGCCTTTCTCGCGAACCTCGGGTGTCAGCTTGATATCGGTACCACGACCGGCCATGTTGGTGGCGATGGTCACCGTGCCTTCGCGACCGGCCTCTGCCACAATGTCAGCCTCGCGTTTATGCAGCTTGGCGTTCAAGACATTGTGCTGGATGTGTCTGCGGTCCAAAATCTTGGACAGCAATTCGGAAATTTCGACCGAGGTAGTACCCACCAGCACGGGACGTCCTTCTTCGTGCAGCCGCAGAATCTCATCTACGACAGCCGCATATTTCTCACGTTTGGTCTTGTAAACCAGGTCGTTGGCATCCACACGGATAACTGGTTTGTTGGTCGGAATCACCACCACATCCAGTTTGTAGATGTTCCAGAACTCGCCCGCCTCCGTCTCAGCGGTACCGGTCATACCGGCCAGCTTCTTGTACATGCGGAAGTAGTTCTGCAGGGTGATGGTGGCGTAAGTCTGCGTGGCAGCCTCCACCTTCACATTTTCCTTCGCCTCGATAGCCTGGTGCAGACCGTCGGAATAGCGGCGGCCTTCCATGATACGGCCCGTTTGCTCATCCACAATCTTCACCTTGTTGTCGATGATGACATATTCCACATCGCGTTCGAACATCGTGTAAGCCTTCAGCAGCTGGTGCACGGTGTGAATGCGGTCGGAAGCGATGGCGTAGTTGTTGTAAATATCCTCTTTGCGGGCCAGTTTCTCGGCCGGCGTGAGGTTTTCCTTCTCCAAATCGGCAATTTGGGCACCCACATCAGGCATGATGAACAGTTTGGCCTCTTCCGCGTCCTTGCTGATGAGATCAATACCTTTGTCCATGATGTCAACCGTGTTCAGTTTCTCTTCGATGACGAAATAAAGTTCATCGTCGATGATATACATGTTGCGGTTTTGGTCCTGCATGTAGAAGGATTCCGTGCGTTGGAGCACCTGTTTCATGCCGGGTTCGCTCAGGAATTTGATGAGGGCCTTGTTTTTCGGCAGACCGCGATGGGCACGGAGCAGCAGCTGGGCCGACTCGTCCGTCGGTTTCGGATCGGGGTTCTCGGCCAGCATCTTCTTGGCTTGGGTGAGGATTTGTGCCACGTAGGTGCGCTGGGCCTCGTACAGCTTTTGCACGATGGGCTTGTACTGGTCGAAAGCCTGCTGGTCGCCTTTGGGGGTCGGACCGGAAATAATCAACGGGGTACGGGCATCGTCAATCAACACAGAGTCCACCTCATCGACGATGGCGTAATTGTGCGGACGCTGCACCAGCTCGCCGATATTGCGGGCCATGTTGTCACGCAGGTAGTCGAAACCGAACTCGTTGTTGGTACCATACGTGATGTCGGCATTGTAAGCACGACGGCGATCGTCGGAGTTGGGCTCGTATTTGTCGATGCAATCCACGGTGAGGCCGAGGAATTCGTAAAGCAGACCCATCCATTCGGAGTCACGCTTGGCCAGGTAGTCGTTCACGGTGACCACATGCACACCTTTGCCGGGCAGTGCGTTGAGATAGACGGGTAGGGTAGCGACGAGCGTCTTACCCTCACCGGTGGCCATCTCAGCGATTTTGCCTTGGTGAAGCACCATACCGCCGATGAGCTGCACGTCGTAGTGGCACATATCCCACTTGATCATGTTGCCGCCGGCCATCCACTGGTTCTGGTAAATGGCCTTGTCGCCCTCGATGGTGATGCATTCACGTTTGGCGGCCAGGTCGCGGTCGTGCTGCGTGGCCGTCACGGTGATGGTCTCATTCTCCTTGAAGCGGCGGGCGGTCTCCTTCATCACGGAGAACGCCTCCGGCAGAATATCGTTGAGCACGTCCTGCGTGGCGGAGTAAATCTTGTCCTCCAGCTTCTCAATCTCCTTGTATTTACTCTCCTTTTCCTCAACGGGAATGTCGTAATTTTCCTCTAAATATTGGCGCAGTTCCGCAAGCTGATCCTCCTCTTTTTGGGTCGCCTTGCGGATTTTCTCCCTAAATTCTTCGGTTTTATAACGCAGGTCATCAATTGGCAGGTCCTTGATGGTCTCGTATGCCGCGAGCGTCTTCTTCAGCAGCGGCTGGAGTTCCTTCATATCTCTATCTGCCTTTGTGCCAAACAGTTTCGTCAAAAAATTTGCCATAGTGTGCTTTTATACCTTGTAAAAATTAAAGCGGCAAAGATACAAAAATCTTGCCATGTTTTGAGACGTAAGATTGCCCGTTGCCCATTGCCTAAAAAAATGTACTTTTGCCGCCGTTTTTAAAAGTTTGGAACTAAAAGATGCTCTATCCTGACAATTTTGAGGAAAAAATAGGCTTTGACATTGTGCGGCGGCTGATTTTGGCCCACTGCCTCAGTCCGCAAGGGGCGGAAGCGGTGGAGAACATGCGGTTTATGACCGACATGCTGGAAATCATGCCCGCCTTGGAATCTGTGGAGGAATTCCGGCAGTTGCTGCTTTTCGACGAACCTTTACCCGCCCAAGACTTTTACGACCTGCGCGAGACTTTGAAAAGACTTCGCATCGACGGCACCTATATTGAGTTGGATGAGCTGGCCTGTCTGCGCGGTTTTATCCAGTCGATGACCAACATTTTCGTCTATTTCAAGGTGCGCCACGAGGACAATCGTTACCCGCGCCTTTGGGCAATGTGCGCGGAAATGCCGCTGCAGCGCGACCTGACCAGCGCCATCAACCGCATCCTTGACGATAAGGGGCAGATGCGCGACAATGCCTCTGACGAGCTGGCCCGCATCAAAGGGGCGATGAACCGCATTTCCCGCGATGCTGACCACCAGATCCGCAAAATCCTCAATGCTGCCAAGCAGGATGGCATCGTGAAGGAAGATGCTGAGATGACCGTCCGCAACGGCCGTCTCTGTATTCCTGTCTCCGCCCAGTTCAAACGTCGGTTGCGGGGTTTCGTCCACGATGAATCCGCCACCGGACAGACTGTTTTTATCGAACCGACCGAGGTTTTCGACGCCAATAACGAGCTCAAAGAGCTGCAAAATGCCGAACAGCGCGAGATTATCCGCATCCTGACCGAAATTTCCGACACCATCCGTCCGCTAATTGACGACCTTTTGGATGCTCAGAAGCTGATGGGCCGTTACGACTTCCTTCGCGCCAAAGCCCTTTTCGCCATCGACATAGATGCTGCCGTTCCACATATTCACCCCAAAACCTTAGTGCAGTGGTACCAAGCGCGGCACCCGCTGCTCTACCTCAACTACAAAAAGCATCACAAAGATGTCGTGCCGTTGGATATTCGGCTGCTGCCCGAAAAGCGCATCCTCATCATCTCCGGACCTAATGCCGGCGGTAAGTCCGTATGCTTGAAAAGCGTTGGTTTACTGCAATATATGATGCAGTGCGGACTGCCCGTTCCCATGCTGAGCACCTCCGATATGGGCATCTTCGAAAGCATCTTCATCGACATTGGCGATGAGCAGTCCATTGAGAATGATTTGAGTACGTACAGTTCTCATTTGCAGAATCTTAAGGTGATGGATGAGAACCTCAACGCGAAATCATTGTTCCTGATTGACGAGTTCGGCAGCGGCACCGAGCCCACCTTGGGCGGTGCCCTGGCGGAATCCATTTTGGAACGTTACTATGATACCAAAGCCTTCGGTATCATCACCACGCACTACGGCAATTTGAAGATGTTCTCTGACACGCACCCCGAAGCCGAAAACGGGGCTATGTTGTTCGACACCAATGCGTTACTTCCGCTTTACATCCTCAAAATTGGAAAACCCGGAAGCTCGTTCACCTATGAGATTGCCCGCCATATCGGGCTGGATCCGCAAATCATCGACAATGCCGTGCAGAAGTCAGGCATCGCGCAAATCGACTACGAGCGGAAGCTGGAAGAGATAGAAATCACGCAGATTGAGACCGAGCAGAAGCTCAAAATGGTGCGGGCCGCCGATGAACAGCTGGCCGTGATGATTGACGATTATGCCGAAAAGTTTGCACAGCTCGACAAACAGCGCAAAGAGATTCTCACCAAGGCCAAAAACCAGGCCAACAGCATCGTGGATAGTGCGAACAAGATTATTGAGAACACGATTCGTGAGATTAAGGAATCGAAAGCCGATGCGGTGAAGACCAAAGCGGCGCGGGAGGAGGTGAAAACCTTCAAAAAGGAGATGCAGAAGGAGATTGAGCATGTGGAAAAGGCCGAGGCTGAGGCGGTGAAAGCCATCCTGCCGCCCCATCGCAAAAAGCCGGTGGAGAAAAAGCAGACTCCCGAAGAGGTGCAGGATAAGACTATCCGCGTGGGAGATTCCGTCTATATGCCTGATTCCCAGATTGCTGGCGAGGTCACCCAAATTGACGGCAATGATGTGACCATCTCCTTCCATTCGGTGAACTTCCGCACCAAGATGGATAAGCTCATCAAAATCAGCAAGAAAGAGGCTCGGAATGTGGAACGCGGGCATGTCTCGCAATTCAACGCCGGTTCCATCGCTGATGCCCTCAACAAAAAACTTTCGGATTTCAGCACCACTTTGGATGTCCGCGGTCAGCGGGCCGAGGAGATGGTACATAATCTGGAGGAATATTTGGACGAGGCTGAAATGTTAGGTGTCAGCAACTTGCGAATCCTTCACGGCAAAGGCAACGGCATTCTGCGCAGCGTCGTGCGACAATACCTTGCCAAGCGAAAAGGGGTTGCGGAATTTTACGATGAGATGTTAGAACTGGGCGGTGCAGGGATTACGGTGGTGAGAATGAAATAAGAGGATATCCCGCCCGTAGAGACGCAAAATTTTACGTCTCGACTAAGTCCTCTTTTTTTCAACCGAAAACCCGAATTTTCCGATAATTTCCCCTAATGTGTAGTAGTGGCCGTGGGAATAGGTCACTAAGTCGGCGCGTTTCAAGTCGATGGCGTCGGTTTTTGGGGAGAACAGTTTTTCGTTTACATGTACTGCGACCACCTCGGCGAGGAACATATCGTGGGTGCCGAGCGGGATGATTTGCGTGACCTTGCATTCCAGATTCACGGGAGATTCCTCAATCATGGGTGCATTCACCTGCGTGGCGCGCACGGGGGTCAGCCCTGTTTCCAAAAACTTGTTGAATTTCCGGCCCGAGCGAACTCCGCACCAATCGGCGTATGGTGTCAACTGCTTGTTAACCAAATTGATAACAAAAGAGCCTTCCTTCTTGATAATCTCGTAGGAAAGGCGCTCCGGGCGCACGGAAATAGAACACATAGGCGGGTCGGAGTTAACCGTTCCCGCCCATGCTACCGTAATAATATTGTATTCGTCAAGGGTACCGCCGCAGGTGACCATGACCACCGGAGTGGGATTGAGCATATTGCCCCCGCGCAGCGTCCTTTTGCGTATTTTCGCCATTATCTGCCGAGACCAGCGGATTGTACGTTCGGGATGATCAGCAACGGCATCTTGGAGGTGCTGAGAATCTCCGTCATGTTGGAGCTTGACGTGAAGTCAGTCTCACTCTCCTCACGCATAATCACAATCAGATTGGCATCCAGTTCGTGGGCATGGTTCAGTAGCGTCTGCACATAATCCTTATGCACGGTCAGCGGCACCATCTCATGGCGTACGTTCTTGTCTTCGCACATGTCGGAAGCGTGACGCATCTGCACGTTGATGATATGACGCGTGTCGGCATTGTTGGGATAATAGACGCCGACAATCAACACCTTGGCGGCGAAGCATTTCCCCAGATAGGTAGCATAACGCATTTTCTGCAACGTTTCGAAGCTCAAGTCGATGGGTGCATAAATATTGTGCAGGTCGCGCTTGATTTCGATGTTCTCACGCATGATCAAAATCGGCACTCTGGCTTCCTTGATCAGACGGTTGGCGTTGTTGCCGATGTAGCCTTCCTCAAAGCCGGAGGTACCGTGTGTACCCATCACCACGATCGGAATGGACTGGTTAGCAGCGTATTTGAGGATTTCGGTGTGCACCTTGCCTTCCAAAATGACGGTATTGACCTCAACGTTGGGGGCTTCCATCTTGCATTCTTTTTTCCAATCTTCCAAAGAAGTCTGAACTTTGTGAATGTAATTGTCGCCGCCGTCATCGGTCACATTGTTAGCGACACCAGGGGTTTTCACCCACACGAGATGTATTTCGGCACCGGTTTTGAGTGCGATAGAAACCGCATGGCGCATGGCGTTGTGCGAGCTGTTTGAGAAATCAACGCCTACTATGATATTCTTTTTATTCATAACAGTTTGTATTATTGATGATTATAAAAATTATTTAACTTCGTGGGAATAGTTGGGAGCCTCGCTGGTGATGGTGATGTCGTGCGGATGGCTTTCGAGCACACCGGCGTTGGTGATACGGCAGAATCGTGCCTCATGCAGCTTTTCGATGTTCACCGCGCCGCAGTAGCCCATACCGGAACGCAGACCGCCGGCCATCTGGTAAATCACCTCGTAAAGGTCGCCCTTGTACGGCACTCGGCCCACAATGCCTTCGGGCACAAGCTTTTTGGCATCCTCCACATCGCTCTGCATGTAGCGGTCCTTGGAACCATGCTGCATGGCTTCCAAAGAGCCCATTCCTCTGTAAGTCTTAAACTTACGACCGTTGAAGAGGATGGTAGTGCCGGGAGATTCTTCCACGCCGGCAAGCAGACCGCCGAGCATCACAGAATCACCGCCGGCGGCAAGAGCTTTCACAATATCGCCGGAATAGCGGATGCCACCATCGGCGATGAGAGGTATGTCGTAGTCCTTCAGGGCTTTGTAAACGTCATAGACGGCACTGAGTTGGGGCACGCCAACACCGGCCACCACGCGGGTAGTACAGATGGAACCGGGTCCGATACCCACTTTCACGGCGTCGGCACCTGCATCAGCAAGCATCTTTGCCGCATCGCCGGTGGCGATATTACCGACCACCATGTCCACGCTGTCGAAGTGCTTTTTGATCTCCTTCAACGTGTTGATGACCCCTTTGGAATGTCCGTGCGCACTGTCGAGGACCAGCGCATCCACGCCTGCCTCCACAAGAGCTTCGGCACGTTGCACCGCATCAGCTGTGATGCCTACACCCGCAGCCACGCGCAGGCGACCTTGGGCGTCCTTGCAGGCGAACGGTTTGTCCTTGGCTTTCGTTATATCCTTGTAAGTGATTAATCCTACGAGCGTTCCGTCGGCTTCTACCACGGGAAGCTTTTCGATTTTATGCTCCTGCAGGATGTCCGCAGCACGATACAGATCCGTGTCGCGGGTAGTGGTGATAAGGCCCTCGCGGGTCATCACGTCGCAGATGTTGCGGTTGAAGTTTTTCTCGAAACGGAGGTCGCGGTTGGTGACAATGCCGACCAGGATATTCCGCTCATCCACCACGGGAATGCCGCCGATGTGGTAATCCGCCATAATACGCAGTGCGTCACCCACCGTTTTGTCGGGGGTGATGGTCACCGGCGCATTGATCATGCCATTTTCCGCACGTTTTACGGATGCCACCTGCTTGGCCTGCTCAGAGATGGACATATTCTTGTGTATCACACCGATACCGCCCTCCCGCGCAATGGAAATCGCCATTTTCGACTCGGTGACCGTATCCATGGCCGCCGACACGAAAGGCAGATTCAACCGGATATTGCGGGTGAACCGCGTTCTCAAATCAATCTCACGGGGAAGCACTTCCGAGTACGCCGGAATCAGCAGCACATCGTCAAACGTCAACCCTTCTAATGCAATTCTTTCTGTGATAAAGGACATAACGACTATATTTTATTTTCGTGCAAAAATACGAAATTTCTGAATATAACAGCATTGTTTGTAAAATATATTTGTAAGTCCCCGAAAATATGGGCGATACGGGCATCCAAATCAGTCGATGTAGACGTCCTGACATCTTCGTAGCCCATTCCCATCAAACATCGTTGATATTCCGCCAATTGTTCGCGATATTGTTTCTCGTGGGCTTTGCCGGTTTTGTAGTCGATGATCATCACATGGTCGGGTTTGATGACAATGCGGTCGGGACGGCGCACCTCACCTTTTTCCGTGATGATGGAGACCTCATTCAGCACACGGTCGCCCTCGCTGAGGTGAAAATAGGGACGGCGAGCCGGATCCTGCAGCTCATTTTCGAAGAGATGAAGCAACCTCTTGCGGATCTCTTCCGGCTCTGAAGCGGTGACTGCCTCACACTCCTCCTTGGTGGAAGGAAAGAGTGTTAATTTTTGCAAAAAGTTGTGGATGTAAGTACCCACATTCTGCTGCTCCGTATTCTTCTCCGACGTTTCCACTTTCAACGAATCGTTGTCCAAGAAAGCCAAATCTGAACAGGAAACCCGAAAATCTGCGCCTTGCGGGTCTATTTTTTCGGAAACGGAAGGATTCTGCCAGTCCAAATCACCCAAAGAGTAGATGAAATCTTCCGATTGCTCGATGCTTTGCTCCTTGAGGTATTGCTTTAACGCTTTCTTGATGCTAAGCTGGGACTCATCGTCTTGTTTGTCAGCGGTTTTCGATCTGCTTTCGGAAAAGTCGGCCAATAGGTAGAGCATGTCGCGGGCGCGGGTGAAATCCACATACCATAAATTCAGCCCATCCAGACTCTTTTTCTTCTCTTCCTCTTCGTATTCAGCTTGAAAATCAGAGAATTGCAAGTCTTTGTGGTGACTTACGTAACAACTTTGTCCCGTAACGGGATCAGTCACCCAGTAGCGGGAAGCCTGGCTGCCGGAAGAGGCCGTGCAATGGGTGATGACCACCGGAAACTCCAGCCCTTTCGAGGAGTGGATGGTCATCAGTCGGACCGCGCCGGAAGTTTTCGGCAGCGACAGCCTCGGAATCGTTTCGCCGTAGCGGTTGATGTCATCCCACCAGACCAAAAAATCGGCCACCGAGGCGATGTGCGTTTGGGTGAAATCATACACCAAATCGAGGAAATCGGCCACAAACGGGTCCGCATCCCGACAGAGCTGGTAAAAACGGACAACCTCCTTCACCGTCACCATGAACGGATTGCGCAGCCACTTTTCGACCGTATCCTTAAAATCTTGGATACCAAAGTATTGATCCATCAGTTCGACGAAAGATTGCTGATGGTTTTGGTAGATGGCCGCCCCGAAATCCAAACCCTTCCGACGGACGAAATAATCGATGATGACCGTTTGCGCCAGCGTGTCGGAAGCATTTACGAGAAAACGCAACGTGCTTATTATCAGGTTGATGTTGGGGTTATCGATAAGTTGCAGCGATTCGGAGGTAATGACAGGCACATCGGCAAGCATCAGACAGCGGGCAAAGTCGTTGCATTTCGCCCGGCCCCGAAGCAGCACTGCCATATCCCCGTAGCCGTAACCGCGTCGCCGTGCATCCATCACAGCATAAAGCAGTTCCATCTCTTCGGGCTTCAATTGCAGGTAGATCTCCTGATAAAACGCCTCTGAGCATTCGGGCCAAATCTTCCGTATATCCTTGAAATCCTTTTTGTTATAGCCGTAAATCTGTACCAGTCCGCCCTGCTTGTTTTCTGGGATTTTCTGCACCACATCGGCATAATAGGCGTCCTGACCCAACTTTTCCGCGTAATACTGGAAGAACTGGTTATTAAACCCAATCACCGAGGCTCTCGAACGGAAGTTCGTGTCCAACGGCTCGAAATGGAAGCCGCCCTGACCGCCCACCATTCTGGAAATATCTCTCTCTTTGACAGATGATTGTAATCGGTTATAATCCAGCAACTGGTAAAACAGTTCCGCCTCACCGTTGCGGAAACGGTAAATCGACTGCTTCACATCGCCGAAAAGGGTTAATGACCCACCTTCACCTAAGGCATTTATAATCAACGGCTTCAGGTCTTGCCATTGCATTATCGAAGTATCCTGAAACTCGTCGATGAAGAAATTCTTGTAGAAATGCATTTTCTCGAAGACCGGCTCACCCCTCGTCGGCGACAGAATCTCGTCGTTCAGCAGTGGATTGCTCTCCGAAAGGAAAAAGGAATCAGTTTGTTCCTTGATGATTTCGATGTGGTTTTTCAGCGCGTTCAACACCAAAAGCGGATTGGCATTCCGGGCCAGCACGCGGTTGGTAAAGTAACTTTTAGCGTTTTTTAACACTATATCCTGAACCTGCGAAAAAAGGGCCTGAATCTGCAACGCATAGCTCTCTTTCTGCGATTCCAGCCGCTTTTTCTCATTTGCGCTGCCTTTTACGGTGAAAATTTTGCCCGTATCGATATCCTTGTGGCACCGACTGCTCTCAAAACCCTTCTCCAGATTGAAAGGATCGTTAGGAAGTTGCTCGAACCATTTGTCCCACTTCATGGTCCCGTTGGGCAGAATTCCCTCTATTTCAGCAACTTTGAATATTGCAAGAGCCTGTTCTGCCAAAGGTTTCACCTGCTGTTTGCACTGTTCTTGGATAATGTACCGGTTGCGTTTCCACTGGTTCGTCACCGCCATCAAACTGTCAAAATCCGGGAACTTTTTGACAAACGGATGGCTTTTTTCAGCATCGTAGTAAAGCACGCCGAGCCCTTTGGAGAGGAAACGGTTGATGTTGGCACTCCCCTGGTCTTCCAACTGCTCCATCAGCTCCCGCACCACCACATTGAACTGCTGGTTATTACTCGCCAACTCACAGATATACTGCTCGATAGCCATCTGGAAAAAGTCGGTGAGTCGGATTTGCACTGCATAGTTCATGCTGAGGTTGAGGTAGAGCGCAGAGGAGCGGATTATCCGTTGGATAAAGCTGTCGATGGTGGTGATACTGAACTGGGCGTAGTCGTACAAAATGCTGTGCAACAATGTTTTGGCATTCTCATGCAGGAAAACGAAGCACTCTTCTTCCGACAATCCGTGACCAGCCCCAAACACTTTCCGACAAAGATTTTGGAAGTCGCTTTGACTGAGTTCGGAAATCGATGTCGCAAAAGCGAGCTTATGCAGCCACTTTACTACTCGTTCCTTCATTTCCGCGCCGGCGTTGTTGGTGAATGTGATGGCCAGAATCTGCTGGTAGCCGCCGCACGACGGACATACGTACCCATGCCGGTCCGCCAGCCTCAGAAACGCGGGCAGGTTTCGCCGGAAACAGCAGGCGAGGTAGTCGAAGACCAGATTGTAGGTCTTACCCGAGCCAGCGGAAGCGGAATAGACAGTGAGCATCGTATGGTGGAAAGTTTAGGGTTTAAGGTTTAGAGTTTAGGGTTTAAGGTTTAGAGTTTAGGGTTTAAGGTTAACGGGGTGTAAGGGATTCTTTGGACCTTAAACCTTAAACCTTAAACCTTAAACCTTAAACCTTGAACTTTGAACCTTAATTAATTGGTTTTAAAATTGTAGGTCACTTGGGCCAAGTCGGCGTTGGCTTTGACGATTTTCTGTTTGAGGTTCTGCTTGAAGGACAGCACCTTGGCCATCATTTCGGGATTGTTGACGCTGAGCATCTGCAGGGCGAGGATGGCGGCATTTTGCGCCCCGTTGATGGCGACGGTGGCCACAGGGATTCCCGGGGGCATCTGCAGCATGGCGAGGGCGGCATCCATCCCTTCGAGCGACGATTTGATGGGCACTCCGATGACGGGCAGGGGGGTCATGGCGGCAATCACCCCGGGCAGATGGGCGGCCATGCCCGCACCGGCGATGATCACTTTGACACCACGATCGTGCGCATGTTTCGCATATTCGGCCACTTCGTCCGGCGTGCGGTGCGCCGACAAGGCCAGCATTTCGAACGGAATCTCCTGACTGTCAAAAAACTTGCAGGCCGCCTCCATCACCGGAAGGTCGGAGGTGCTGCCCATGATGATACTGACTAACGGTTGCATATCTCTATTCTTTTTTTGTTGGTAAATTTGAAATGGCAAAAATACGAAGATTTTCGGTTTGTCGCACCTCCCCACATACAATATTTTTTGTACCTTTGCGTCCTTAAATTTTAAAGTGACAAAGAATGGTCAAAAAATACACGCTTACACTTCTTTTGAGTGTCTTGTTTACGGTTGCCTTTTCACAAAATTCTGTGATTAAAGGTTTTACATACGACGAATCCACTGGGGAAGTCCTACCATATTGCACCATCCAGCTGATGGGCACCTCTTACGGGGCGCTGTCGGATGGTAACGGCGCGTTCCTTATCAACAAAATTCCGTCGGGCACCTACACGGTGAAAGTCTCCCTGTTAGGTTACGTCGATCTGCTTGATACGGTGACCCTGACGGGAACCACCACCCTCACCAAACGCTACATGATTTCCCCGAACTCGCAAACTCTTGATGCTGTGCAGATTGTGGGCGAGAATACCCGTAAGGAACAGGAAACCCGCACTTCCGTTATCAGCGTGACCCCCAAGGACATGAGCAAGATGCCGGCTATCGGCGGACAGCCTGATTTCGCGCAGTATCTGCAGGTGTTGCCCGGCATTATTTCCACTGGCGACCAGGGTGGACAGCTTTACGTGCGTGGTGGTACGCCTGTGCAGAACATGCTCCTGCTTGACGGCACCATCATCTACAACCCGTTCCACTCCATCGGCATTTTCTCCGTGTTCGACATGGACATCATGAGCAGCGCGGACGTCTATACCGCCGGTTTCGGAGCTGAGTTTGGCGGCAGAATTTCCTCCGTTATGGACATCAAAACCCGCGATGGCAACAAGAAACGGCTGTCCGGCAAGATCGATCTGAGCAACATCGGTGCGCAATTGCTGCTCGAAGGACCTCTGCTCAAGCTCAAAGACGACCGCAAAACCTCCATCAGCTTCATCCTCTCCGGCAAGGGTTCGTTCCTGGAGCAATCCGCGAAAGTGTTCTACCCCTATGTGGAAAACAAGGACGGACTTCCCTATAACTTCCTCGACCTTTACGGCAAAGTGACGCTGGCCACCCGCAACGGCACACGGCTGAACATCTTCGGTTTCAACTACGATGACCGCGTGAACTACAGTTCCGTGGCCAAATACGGATGGAACAACTGGGGTGTCGGCTCCAACTTCCTCATCGTGCCCGGCGATGCACCTACCACGATCGAGGGTTCACTCGCCTACTCTAAGTATTCTTCTGAACTTCAAGATGTTAACTACGATCCGAAGAAAAGTTCCATGGACGGTTTCACCTTCAATCTCGGCTTTAACTATTACCTTGGTAAGAGCCTGCTGAAGGTCGGTATCGACGTGGTGGGTTATAATACAAACTACGAATATTACACGATTTACCACTCGCAGCGCATCATTGAGGACCACACCACCGATCTGTCGCTGTTCGTGAAGTACAAATACAATTTCCGCGACAAACTGTTGATTGAGCCGGGCTTCCGGTTACAATATTATTATTCGTTGGGCGAGGTTTCCCCGGAACCGAGACTGGCTATCAAGTACAACATTCGCAAGAACTTACGTGTTAAATTAGCGGCAGGTATGTACTCCCAGAATCTGGTGGCCGTCACTTCCGACCAAGATGTGGTGAGTTTGTTCAACGGATTCATCTCCTCCCCGTTGGAGAGCAATTTGTTGCCGAACACGCTCATCGGCGACGATAAGGAAATCAAAGGCCGTCTGCAGAAAGCGCAGCATGTCATCTTAGGTTTGGAATACGACCCCATCAGCCCGCTGAGCATCAATATGGAAGCTTACTTCAAGAACTTTTCGCAGCTGATTTCCGTCAACCGCTACAAAATGGTTGACGAAGACAGTGAGTTTATCTGGGAGAAGGGTAACGCATACGGCGGTGACATCTCCGTAAAATACGACTACAAAGGCGTTTACGTCTGGTTCGTCTATTCTTTGGGTTGGGTGAACCGCACAGACGGCAAGATCACCTATCATCCGCACTTCGACCGTCGCCACAATATCAACTTGGTGGCCTCCTACTCATTCGGAAAACGCCGCTCTTGGGAGATCAACTGTCGCTGGAACTTCGGGACCGGCTTCCCGTTCACGCAGACGCAGGCCTACTATCCGCACTACGATCCGACCCATATCAACGATGATTATGTCGCTGCTAACGAGGATGTTTACTTCCTGCTGGCCGAATTTAACCAGTCGCGTCTGCCGAGCTACCACCGCCTCGACCTCGGCGCGAAGAAGAAATTCTTCCTCGGCCAGCGCCAGACCCTCGAACTCAGTCTCTCCATGACCAACGTCTATAACTACAAGAACATCTTCTACGTCAACCGCATCACCAACGACATCGTGTATCAGCTGCCGTTCCTGTATTACTTCGGGGTGACCTGGAGGTTCTAAAAAATACAAATTATGAAAAAGAATCTACTATCGTTGCTGTTCGTCACAGCTTTTCTGTTGAATGCTTGGGCACAGAATCCCATTACCATCACCTTTTCGGGTCAAAACGAGTATCAAACGTACGTTCGCTTGGACAGCGTTCTTGTGACGGATGTGACACGAAACTGGTCGGAAATGCTGATCTATCCCGACACGGTTATCGAGCTGAACAACATTTCGGGCGTGAACTCTTACCCGAAAGAATCCGTTATTAAGCTGACACCCAATCCTTTGCGCGGAAACGCACGAATAAGCTTCCAGTTAAACGAAGAGGCATCCGCCCACATTCAGATCACGGATTTGAACGGTCGAAAATGCGCGTCATGGTCGGGAAAACTATCGGTTGGTGAACATTCTTTCAACGTCACATTAACTGTTCCACAGATGTATGTCCTAACTGTTCGCACTCCAGAAGCCATAGCGTAAAGATGCTGAACACTGCCAACGGAGGCAAAGACCAAATCTCGTACATCGGCAGTAAGGGCGAAAAATCGCAAAAAAGGGCATCGAAAGGCATCCTGACCCACGACATTCTGCCCGGCGACCTCCTTAAGCTCACTGGCTACGCTAACATAGACGGCATCCTGCGCATCACCCGTGCGGAGCAACCTGCACCAAATGAAAACTCCACCATAATGTTGACGTTTTTCTCCACCGACAGTGTACCATGTCCAGGCTTGGAAACCGTCACCGATTATGATGGCAATGTTTATAATACCATCCAGATGGGAAGCCAGTGTTGGATGCAGGAGAACCTGCGGACTACGCACTATGCCAACGGCACGGAAATCCCGCTGGGCTCTTCGGCCAACAGTTCTGCGCCCTACCGCTATTATCCGAACTATGACAGTGCGTCCGTTTCCACATACGGGTATCTTTACAATTGGTCGGCGTTCATCAATGGGGCCCATCCCGATTCTGTGGGAAACGTTGACGTGCAGGGTGTTTGTCCCGCCGGTTGGCATCTGCCCAGTTTGTCGGAATGGAATCAGCTGATCAATCACGTGAAGAGCCAGCCATCCTACCTTTGTAACGGTGGCAGCAACAACATAGCCAAAGCACTGGCCTCCAAAACAGGTTGGGCCAACGATTCAGACGGTTGTACTGTCGGGAACCATCCCGAGAACAACAATGCCACGGGATTCAATGGACAGCCTTCAGGCGGCCGCTACAGCTACGATACACAATCCGGGCAATATGCCAACTTTTGGATGTATTCAGCTACCGGTGATAACACGTTCCAGCTGGCCTATTGGGACTATGAAATTTGGAAGGCGAATAACAGCAAAAGCTCCGCATCCTCCGTGCGTTGCATTTATGGGGATGGCATCTCGCAAGTGAAACCCATCGTGACCACGGCTGAGGCTGACGTGGACGGATTGTCTTTTGAATGCGGCGGCATTGTGGCTTCTGACGGCGGTACTGCTGTCACTGCCCGCGGCATCTGTTGGGGCACCTCCCAAAACCCGACCCTCGCCGACAGTCACACGGATGATGGCATCGGGACTGGAATGTTCACCAGTACTGTGCTTACGGGACTAACGGCGGGCGCGACCTACTATGTTCGCGCTTACGCCACCAATTCAGAGGGAACCAGTTACGGCGAGGAACGCATGTTCATGACCTTCATTGTGCCTGCCGGCGATGCACAATCTTGCCCGGGAGCCGCCACGGTCACCGACTATGACGGCAATGTCTATAACACGGTGCAGCTTGGCAACCAATGTTGGATGAAGGAAAACTTGCGCACCACTCATTACTCTGACGGCACGGCCATCGCGCTGGGGCTGGTGACAACCCCCGATGTGTCTTATTTGAGTGTAGATTCATCCTACTATTATCTTCCGCAGTCGGACAGTACACTGGCCGTGAAATATGGCTATCTTTACAATTGGGCGGCCGTAATGAACGGTGCGACAGGCAATAACGCCAATCCGAGTGGAGTGCAGGGCATCTGTCCCACCGGCTGGCATCTGCCGAGCAGCGCGGAATGTTCCCAATTCAGCACCTACTTGGGATCACAGCCCGTCTATCGCTGCGGCCTCAAGACTGCCAAATCATTAGCCTCAACGGCAAGATGGCATACGATATATTGGGACTGCACAATCGGTAACGAACCCGGGACAAACAACGCCACGCGATTTTCAGCCTATCCTGCCGGTTATTACCACGGAAATATTCAAAATTTTGGGGACGGCGCCTATTTTTGGACGGCCACCACCACACCTGAAACGAACTTGTTCGCATATAGCTTCTTAATGTATTTCAACTCCGACACCGAACTCATAGTTGAATATGAGAAGCAATGCGGTTTGTCGGTCCGCTGCCTCCGCAACTAACCATTGTCTAACACACAGATTATTGACAAATCTGCCCGATCTTCTGCGTTTTTCGAATCATAATCCCTCCTCAACAAGAGTGGAAAAACAACGATTCAAATCGTATCTAACTGAAAAACAACGATATAACAATAGTCAAAAAAATATTTCAGAAACCAACGGACTATTAAAAAAAAGTGTATTTTTGCACCGTCAAAACGACAAACGGATCGGTAGTTCAGTTTGGTTAGAATACATGCCTGTCACGCATGGGGTCGCGAGTTCGAGTCTCGTCCGGTCCGCAGAAAAAAGAGGAACATTCGTTCCTCTTTTTTTATTGCGGAAACAGATGCGGAAGGGTGGAAACCTGCGGAAATCCTATTGAATGTTTCCGCATATTTTCCGCCTTTCTGCACTTTTCCGCAATCAATCCTTCACACACCGCACTGAATGCCCGTAGCATTTGTAATCCAAGTAGCTGTACCCGTCGTTCTTGTAGTCGTAGAGGATGCAGCACCAGGCTTCGGTGCGGCTGAAGTTGTCGGCGCACCAGAAATACGTTTGCAAACCGTAATCCTGAAGGCCCTTTTCGGTGTAGGAACCGGCAGGAACCGCATCGAAGCCCGTGTTATCACGCAAGATGGAGTAATAGGGATCCCACATCTGCGAAGGTTCCTTCATCTTCTCGCCGGCAATCTTGTGTCCTCCCAATGTGCTGAACAGCTGGTCCCAGTCCTCATTGTTGGGCAGCCGCCAGCCTTCCGGGCAGATGCCACGCACCCGCCCTGCAGTCGCCTTGCCGCTGCTGCTTTGGTGGGCAGACAGGTCCATGGACGCCGCCCAGTTGTACAGAATTCCGTGTCGGGGGTCCATCGGGGTGGCGTAATAGGCGGCGTACTCCGGCTGCGAAGCAGAAAAGTAGGGATTTCTGTACCATTTGTGTCCCGTCGGGGAACTCGTACACCGCATATTTTCCGCCATCCAGCACTGCGACCCAATCTGCACCGTGCGGTACAGATTCCCCTCATGATCCCTCACCACCGGCGCCTCCGGACAGAAACTGTAACGAAACGCATCTTGCGCTCTCATGGTGAAAGGGAAACCCATCACACAAATCAACAACAAACAAAGGGATTTTGCCAAATGGGTGAAAATATTGTTATGAAAAAACGTAGAGACGCAAAATTTTGCGTCTCTACTATAATACGAGGAGAAAAATAATGACATACGAGAAATTAGTACTTCGTTAATGACTCAAATTTCTCCAGATTCTTGAGGGCGATTGCCGTACCGCGGGCGACAGCGCGAAGCGGATCTTCCACCACATGCACGGGCAGCTGCGTGATCTTGTTGATACGCTTGTCCAGACCGCGTAGCAGCGAACCACCACCGGCGAGGTAGATACCCGTCTTGAAGATATCGGCTGAAAGCTCGGGCGGGGTCACGTTCAGCGCCTGCATCACCGCATCCTCGATGGCGTTGATGGAGTTGTTGAGCGCGGTAGCCACCTCTTGGTAGTTGATCATGATGCTGCGGGGAATGCCGTGCACCAGGTCACGACCATAGACTTCGTAGTCGGCGGGCGGGTTGTCGAGCTGGGTGATGGCCGCACCCACGTTGATCTTGATCTGCTCGGCCGTCGGGATACCGATGTCGAGGTTGTGCTCACGGCGCATAAACTCCTTGATGTCGGTGTTGAGCCGGTCGCCGGCCACCTGCACGGACTTCTTGGAGGCAATACAGCCGAGGGCGATGACCGCAACTTCGCTGGTACCACCGCCGATGTCGATAATCATGTTACCGTTGGAGCCAAGCACGTCGATACCGCTACCGATGGCTGCTGCCATGGGTTCGTAAATCAGACGCACCTCCTTGGCCCCTGCCTGCTCCGCCGATTCACGGACAGCTCTCTCCTCCACCTCGGTGATACCCGAAGGGATACAGATCACCATCTTCATGGCCGGCGTGATCAGGGAATGCTTGGTGTTGGTCATTTTGATGAACTCACGCAACATCAGCTCCGTGGGCTGGAAGTCCGCGATGACACCGTTGCGCAGCGGGCGAACCGTGTAGATCTCACCGGAGGTTTTTCCCTCCATCATCAAGGCCTTCTTACCCACAGCCACCACCGATTTGGTGCGTGAGTCGATGGCAATGATAGAAGGCTCGTCAACCACCACCTTGTTATCGTGCAGGATGACGGTGTTCGCGGTGCCCAAGTCTATAGCTATCTCTTTAGTAAACAGTGAAAATAAACCCATTTATATCGTCTTTTTAAATCTCGCAAAAATATAAAAATTCTTGATGTTGTACGATTTGTATTATAAAAAGTTACATTAACTATTTTTCTCCTTTGAAGAGACGCAAATTTTTGCGTCTCTTCAAATAACACATCGGCTGTTACCTATTAAAAAATGTATCTTTGCCGCCTGAACAGAGATTATATCTAACGTGTTTATTATCTGGATTATGAGAATACTACTATTTAGTCTCTTGTACGGCATACTGATGATGAGTGGCTGTCCGCGGCCGCACGAATGGTTTGCAAAGCACCGCCAGCCCGTGGTTGAGGAGCCCGCACCCACCCCCGACACCCTCACGCTGATGTTTATCGGGGATGTGATGTCGCACATGCCGCAGGTGGATGCGGCCCGGTTGGAGGACGGCACCTACGACTATGCGCCGTGCTACCGGTTCCTCGCACCGTATATCGCCTCGGCGGACCTCTGTATTGCCAACATGGAAGTGCCACTCGCGGGAGCACCTTATTCCGGCTATCCGCAGTTCTCCTGTCCCGATAATATGATGTCGCAGCTGTTCGATGCTGGTGTGGATGTCTTCCTGACCTCGAACAACCATACCTGCGACAAAGGGGCGAAGGGCATCCGCCGCACCATTCAGGTGATGGACAGCTTGGGCATCCCGCATGTGGGCACTTACCTCGACAGCGCAGATTTCCAGCAGCGAAATCCGCTCATTGTAGAGAAAAACGGTTTCCGTATCGCCGTGCTGAACTACACGTATGGCACGAACGGTATTCCAGCACCCAATCCGTTTATCGTCAATCTGTTGGATTCTGCCGCCATTGCCCGCGACGTGGCCCGCGCCCGTGAGATGAAAGCCGATTATATCGTGGTGATGCCGCATTGGGGTATCGAATATGCCCGCCATCAGAACAAAGAACAGTCGGGATACGCCCGCTATATGTACGAATGCGGCGCGGATATGGTCATCGGCGGGCATCCGCATGTGGTGCAGCCGATTACATTGGAAAACAGTAACGAATATGGTGTGGCACAGCGCGTTACGGCCTACTCGTTAGGCAATTTCGTCTCCAACCAGCGCAAACGCTACACCGATGGCGGCATTATCGTCAAGTGCGAAATGGTGCGCGACACGAACGGTACGATACGCATCACAAACTACGAATACCTGCCGTATTGGGTCTATAAGGGCACGTGCCAAGGAAAGTACCAATACCACATCCTCCCGGCGAAACATGCGGTGGAAAATTGTGCATGGTACGACATCCACGGTGCGGATTCCGTGGCCTTGAATCTGTTCTATAATGATACTAAAGAGCTGATAGACAACGTTCCCGAATCGAAATTTGAATTTACTTCAACGATTCGATAACGCCTTTTACCTCATCTCCGGCTTCATTCACGGCATCCTGGAAATCTTGCAGGATCAGGCGCGCTTTGGCTTGGGCGAAATAGCCCTTGCATTCGCCTTTCAGCTCGTTCACGTGGGAAGTTTCCTCTCCGGTGAGCTCCTTCTTCTCAACATTGGCGACATACTTCTCAAACTTGGCCTGCGCCTTCTCCAAATCCGACTCGGAGTAGTTCTGATATTCCTGCTCCACCTTGGCCGTAAATTTCTCCAACTTACCGATTTTCGCCGATTTACTATTGCACGCCAGCAACACGATAATCAACATCACCAACGCCACCAACGCACCAATCATCAAAATTTTGTTCTTCTTTTCCATATTTAAGTTTATTGATTATTATTTATCATTCATAATTATTCATCAGAAGCCTGTCCAAAAAGTCTCCCAAATCTTATGCTCCATCTCCTGCCAAGTCTGACGCGTCGCACCGGCAAAATCGGCACTGTACTGGTTGAGCAGCTTTTGGGCTTCCTCTTTCTTGCCGTCATTCAGCAGGTTGACGGCCTTCTTTTCTAACGCGGGCAGTTCCTCAAAGGCTTTGTCCTCATAGCGCATGATGTTGGTCATCATCATGTCCTTGGTGCGGCCCCAGCGAACCTGCGCTAACTTGTTGGCCTTGCGGTAATGCCACAGTACGGCGTTCTCGTTGTAGCGGAAATGGCCGCAAACCTCAAATCCGGCGGGCATCTTGGTAGCTCCGGCGTAAATCGGGATGCGCGGACTCTGACCGGGATTCTCCACGGAGAACCAGCATAAGCCGCCCACCTCATCGGGAAGCCAATCGCGGCACTGCATGATGAAGGAGTAGGAGCACCAAGACATGGCTACGCCGCGGTAGAAGGTCACCGTGCCGGGTTTCAGGAAGTTGTACAGGGCACGCTCGTTGCCGTCCATCCACGGGTTGGCGTTCGGGCAGATGATGGTGTCTTTGTAGGGATTGCCGTCCTTGTCCTTGCGGTTCGCCACCATCTTGAGGTTGCCGATCTGATCGAGCTCACAGCCCTCGTAGTTGGCACGGAAAAGCGCCATCACATCGCGCACATCCACCTTCTTTTCGGGTTTCACCGAGAAGGGCAGCTCCTCAGCGTTGAGGTCGAGCTTCAGCGACGGGGCGAGGTAGTTGAAGATGTACCATTCGCGCTCTTTGTGGTTTTTGCCCTCGGCGTAAGAGGCGTTGAAGGCCTTCCACCAGAGGAAGTCGCCCTTGCCGTCCCAAAGACCGTATTTCTTAGCCACTTTCTCGATATTGTCGGAGCAGAGGAAGTTGTTCTTGTCCTTGCGGTTAAGTTTGCCGATACGAGGTACGTTGCAGCTCACAGCCACCTCATCGTCGGGCACACGCTGCGCCACCCACATTCCGCCAATCACGTCGGGACCTTCGCCGAGGATTTCCATCTGCCACACTTCGTTTTTGTCGGCGATGGTGATACATTCACCGCCGTCAGCATAGCCATATTGCTTCACTAAGTCGCCGATGAGCAAGATAGCCTCGCGGGCGGTCGTACAACGCTGTAAAGCAATACGTTGCAGCTCTTCAATCATGAACATGGCGTTTTCGTTCACCAGCGTGTCGGGACCGGAGAAGGTGCTCTCGCCCATGGCCAGCTGCTTCTCGTTCATGCAAGGATAGGCGGTGTTCATGTAAGCGTATGTATGTGCAGCTTCGGGAATTTCGCCCGCGAGCACGAGATTTTCCATACTTTTGGGTGTTTCCGTGTGCATGGTGCCCTTATAAACCTTGTGCATGGTGCCGGGCTTGTGGTCGGCGGCGGGCTCGATGGTCACCCACGTGCGGTACTTGCTGTCGCAGGTGTGGGAGGTCATGACAGAGCCGTCGGCGGAGGCCTTCTTGCCCACCATGATGGAGGTGCAGTTCGCGCCCACCAGTTCCTCATTCTGGGCGAAACCCCAAAAGGCAAAGCTTATGATTCCAATGACAAGTAAGATCTTTCTCATAATTTGATGTTTCAGATATTCGGCGGCAAAGATACAATTTTTGACAAAAGGCAATTTTCGTATATTGCACGTCGGTTGCCCCAATGCTTATACCTTGTTTTCCTATTGCCTATTCCCTAAAAATTCGTACATTTGCAGCCTTATTTGTGATGAATCAAAAGTTTTAATAATCAATACGTTACAGAAATGAAACAATTAATCGAATGCGTTCCCAATTTCAGTGAAGGCAGAAATCAAGAGATTATCAACCAGGTGGCCGACGTGATTCGTCAGGCGGAGGGCGTGACCCTGTTGGATGTGGATCCGGGTGCCACGACCAACCGTACGGTCCTTACCTTTGTGGGCGAGCCGAAATATGTGGTCGATGCCGCCGTGAAGCTCATCGCCAAGTGCCAGGAGCTCATCGACATGCGCAACCATCATGGCGACCACCCGCGTTTTGGTGCCACGGACGTTTGTCCGCTCGTGCCCATCGCTAACATCACCATGGAAGAGACCGTGGAGTATGCCCGCCAGCTGGCCGAAAGAGTCGGCAAAGAGCTGAACATCCCCGTCTTCTGCTACGAAAACGCCGCGTTCAAGCCCGAGCGTCGCAACCTCGCCAACTGCCGTGCAGGTGAGTACGAGGCTCTGAAGGAGCGCATCACCTCCAAAGAGTGGAAGCCCGACTTCGGTCCCAACAAGTTCACGGAGAGCGTCGCCAAGAGCGGTGCCACGGCCGTGGGCGCCCGCGACTTCCTCATCGCCGTCAACTATAACCTCAACACCACCTCCACGCGCCGCGCCAACGCCATCGCCTTCGACGTGCGCGAGAAAGGCCGCCCGAAACGCGAGGGCAACAAGATCACCGGCAAGAAGGTGCTGGACGAGAACGGCAATGTGGTGATGATTCCCGGTACACTGAAAGGTACCAAAGCCATCGGCTGGTACATCGAGGAATACGGCATCGCCCAAGTTTCCATGAACATTACCGATATCAACGCCACCCCGCTGCACGTCGCTTTCGACGAGGTGACCGCCAAGGCAGCCAAGAGAGGCATCCGCGTCACGGGTGCGGAAATCGTGGGTCTGATTCCCAAGAAAGTGCTCATCCAAGCTGGCAAATACTACCTCGCCAAGCAGAAACGCTCCCTCGGTATCGACGAGAAAGAGATGGTGAAGATTGCCGTGAAATCCATGGGTCTGGACGACCTCAAACCGTTCAATCCCGAAGAGAAAGTTATTGAATATCTCCTTGAGAAAGAAGATACTACACCGAAGTTGGTCGATATGACCTGCATGGGTTTCGCCAACGAGACCGCTTCCGAAAGTCCGGCTCCCGGCGGCGGCTCCATTTCCGCCTACATGGGCTCCCTCGGCGCCGCCCTCGGCACGATGGTCGCCAACCTCTCCTCCCACAAGCCCGGCTGGGACGACCAGTGGGCATACTTCTCACAGTGGGCGGAAAAGGGCCAGCTGCTGAAAGACCAACTGCTTGCACTCGTCGATGAGGACACCAACGCCTTCAACGTCATCATGAACGCTTTCGGAATGCCGAAGGGCACGCCGGAGGAGAAAGAGGCCCGTTCGCAGGCCATCCAAGATGCCACCAAGTACGCCACCGAAGTGCCGATGCGCACCATCGAGACCTCCTTCAAGGTGTTCGAGATCTGCGAGGCGATGATCAAGAAGGGCAACCCCGCCAGCGTCTCCGATGCCGGCGTCGGCGTGCTCTGCGCCCGCGCGGCCGTCCACGGTGCCTACCTCAACGTCAAAATCAACGCCTCCTCCCTCAAAGACAAGGAGTGGGCCGAGATGATGATCACCAAGGCGCATGATTACGTGGTGAAGGCTGATCGAATCGAACGGAATCTGATGAAGAAGACGGAAAAGGTGATCGGATAATACGATGTTTGCAGAGACGTGCCATGGCGCGTCTCTACGGAACCGTTTAAATAAAAAATGCCGTTGTGAAGATGCACTATGATGTAGATTCATGGCGGCATTTTTTTTGCTGATGATAATAGGAAATTTTTATTTTTGCGGACTTATTCTAATATCATATTTATGAAAAAGAAACCATATCAGACAAAAGAAAAAACAGTGACGTGTGTAGGGGATGCGGCAATTGCCTACGGTCAGCAAATCGTTAATATAAACGATAGTGCTTCGGCAGAATGTCAACCCTTTGACGCTGAAACTTGTAAGTCGAATCGTATGACCGTTTCGGAATATTTTGATGAAATCAGAACCGCTCTGAGAAAAAAATTCCATATTGAAAATGAGACAGTTGTCGTTGATCGTATAAGACCAGCAAGGTTGATTACAAAATAATGTGAACGGTTAGGGCTGGTGGAGGCCATTTACGACTACAATTATGAGGTTCGGATACAATTGTTTTTGATTAATGTCTTATAGCAGATGGTTCTGTAAACAAAGTGCTCCGACACGGGGCATTCAGGAAAGGTCATTTAGGACTGAAAAAATGTCAATAACCCATAACCATTAAAATCGTATCTTTGCACTCTCCAAAATCGTTCGGATTATGAAAAAACTGCCCATAGGAATACAAAGCTTCAAATCACTCCGGGAAGACGACTTTCTTTACGTTGATAAGACACGCCTGCTGTACACGCTCGCTAAGGAGGCAAAATATTACTTCCTGTCGCGGCCGCGCAGGTTCGGCAAGAGCCTCTTGCTCTCCACGCTGAAAGCCTACTTCCAGGGGAAGCGGGAGCTGTTCGAAGGTTTGGCCATCGCCGAATTGGAGAAAGATTGGAATAGCTATCCTATACTGTATCTGGATTTGAATGTCGGCTTATACACTTCCGTGGAAGGGCTGATAGCAGCCCTTGACTCCAATCTCTCCTTATGGGAACAGGAATATGGACTTCAGAAACCGGACAGCGATGTGGCCCAACGATTCAAGAATGTTATTCTCTCTGTTTCGGAAAAGGAAGGGAAACAAGTGGTCGTCCTGGTGGACGAGTATGACAAGCCGCTGCTGCAAGTCATTGACAACGAACCGCTTCTGGCGGAGTACCGCAATATCCTCAAGGGTTTCTATTCCAACCTCAAGACGCACATCCGCTTCGCCTTCCTCACCGGCGTGACCAAATTCTCGCACGTCAGCATCTTCAGCGACCTGAACAACCTGCAGGACATCTCGCTCAACAATGCCTACGCGGACATCTGCGGTTTCACCGAGGAGGAGATCCAGCAGACTTTCCCCCTTTATATCCAGAAATTCGCGAAACAGGAGCAGGTGGACGAGGATGCGATGATGGGAAAGTTGAAGGCCATGTACGACGGCTACCACTTCTCGCCGGATATGTCGAAGGAGGTCTATAACCCGTTCAGTGTGTTGAATGCACTGAGCAGCTGCCAGTTGCAGAACTACTGGTTTTCCACCGGCACCCCGACGTTCTTGGTCAAATTGCTGAAAGACGGGCAGTATAAGATTCAGGATTTTTCTGAGAGTGAGATTATCACTCGCCACCTTGCCGCTATGGACAACCTGTCACAGAACCCCGTTGCGTTGTTCTATCAGACAGGATATCTCACCATCAAAGGATTTGACAAGGATTTCGGGAGCTACCGCCTTGGATTTCCAAACAAAGAGGTGGAGGAAAGCTTTCTGGACTATTTGTTGCCGAAATATGTAAACATCTCTGAAGACAAGTCGTCATTCTACATCGAGCATTTCGTGCGCGACCTGCGGAAGGGCGACATCGACAGTTTTATGGAGCGGATGACGGCCTTCCTCGGCGACACCCCCTACGAGCTGATCCGCGACTGCGAGAACCACTTCCAGAACGTGCTGTTCACCGTCTGCCGGCTGATGGGCTTCCACACCATTGCCGAATACCGTACCTCTCGCGGGCGCATCGACATGGTGGTGAAGACCGACGACTACACCTACGTCTTCGAGTTCAAATTCGACAAATCGGCGCAAGAGGCGCTGCAACAGATTGACACCAAAGAGTATATGATTCCGTTTACCGCCGACGGCCGCCAAATCGTCAAGATCGGGGTGAACTTCTCGAAAGAGACAAAGAACATCGAGGGCTGGGAAGTGCGGTAAACTTGTATCAAGCTTCAATAACCAATAACCCATAACCATTAAAATCGTATCTTTGCCGTCCGAACAGAACGTTCGGCATTTTAAGTCGTAATATTGTCGAAATGAAGATATTAGTGGTCCTTTCCCGCATCCCCTTCCCGTTGGAGAAGGGCGACAAGCTGAGAGCCTACTACCAGATCAGGGAGTTGTCGAAGCAGCACGACCTCTATCTGGTGGCGCTCTACAACCGGCGCATCCCGGCGGAGGCGATGCGGGAATTGACCCCTTATTGCCGCGAGGTACATTTTTTGAAGCAGTCACCTTTGCGCAGCGTCCTCAACATGGGGGCGGCTGTTCTTGTGGGATTGCCCTTGCAGTGCGGATATTTCTACAGCCATCGCAACCACAAGGAGATAGACAAAATCATCCACGAGGTGCAACCCGACCGGATTTATTGCCAGCTATTCCGGATGGCAGAGTATGTGCGCCACTGCCGAATTCCGAAAGTGCTTGATTATCAAGATGCCTTCTCCATGGGGATGGAGCGGCGGGCACAGAAGGCTTTCCCTCTTTTCCGGCCTATCATGCGGATGGAAGGACATAGAATCGCCCACTATGAAACCGACATTTTCGACGATTTCGAACATAAGACCATGATTACCGCCTTAGACCGTGACTGCATCCAACATCCTATGAAAGAGGAGATTGTGATTGTTCCCAATGGGGTGGATTTCGCCAAGTTCAGTCACGAGGAGGTGCCGAAAACCTACGACCTCATCTTCTCGGGCAACATGAACTACCCGCCCAACGTGGATGCGGCCGTTTATCTCGTCAAGGAGATTCTGCCTGAATTGCGGAAAAAGCATCCCGATGTGCGGCTGATGCTCGCCGGCGCCGACCCCGCCAAGAAGGTCCGTGCTCTGCAAAGCAACCACGTCACCGTCACGGGTTGGGTGCCCTCCATGACCGACTGCTACGCCCAGGCTCGCATCTTCATCGCTCCGATGCGGTTGGGTACCGGTCTGCAAAACAAGCTGTTGGAGGCCATGTCGATGGGATTGCCCTGCGTAACCTCGCCTTTGGCCGGCAAACCACTGTCGCCCGCCGCGGAAGAGGGTGCCGTCGCCACCTGCAGCACCACCCGCCAATATGTCGATACCCTTGACAAATTGCTCACGGACGAGGAATATTACCGGAATCTCGCACAAAAAGGCCACGATTTTGTGTACGAACGGTACGATTGGGCGAATGCCACCCAGCGGTTGAACGAATTATTTTGATTTTCTCTTTGTAGAGACGCGGCGCGTCTCGTCTCTACATCTGCGGGGACGCAGATGTCTCCGTACAAAAAACACCCGTTTTCTGCATAAAATGTGTTAACAAATCATAATAATGCATTAAATTGGAAGAAAATGATGTAGGAGGTGGTAAAATTCCAAGGAAAAATCGTACTTTTGCCATCTTAAAATTGAGAAGATGGAAAAGTGTGCTGAGACCCCCCTGATGAGGCAGTATAACCAATTCAAGGCCAAACATCCCGACGCCATTTTACTGTTCCGGGTGGGCGACTTTTACGAGACTTACGGCTCCGATGCCGTGCGGACCTCCAAGATTTTAGGTATCACGCTGACCCGCCACGGGAAGAGCGAGTCGCAGACTGAATTGGCGGGATTTCCCCACCATGCCCTCGACACGTACCTGCCGCGGCTCGTGCGGGCAGGCCATCGTGTGGCCATCTGCGAACAATTGGAGGACCCCAAACTGACGAAGACGCTGGTCAAGCGGGGCATCGTCGAATTGGTGACGCCCGGTGTCTCCATCAACGACAAAGTGCTTGAACAGCGCGAAAACAACTTCTTAGCCTCCATCCATCTTACGGACAAGCAGAGCGGTATTGCCTTCTTAGACATCTCCACCGGCGAGTTTTACGTCGCCGAGGGCAACTGCGAATACCTCGACAAGCTCTTCCAGAACTTCAAACCGATGGAGCTGGTCATCCAGAAGGGCAAGACGCAGGCTTTCAAGGAGAATTTCGGGGAGAAAATGCTGCTCACCCAGCTCGACGACTGGGTTTTCAAGCCCGACTACACCCGCCAGCTCCTCACCAAGCACTTCCACACGAGGTCGCTCAAGGGTTTCGGCGTGGAGGATTTGCCGCTCGGCATTATCGCGGCGGGCGCGGCGTTGCATTACCTGTATGAGACACAAAACCATAAAATACAGCATATCACCAAGATAAGTCGGATTGAGGAGGATTTATACGTCTGGCTCGACAAGTTTACCATCCGCAACCTCGAACTGATCCATTCGCCGAACGAGAATGCCGTCACTCTGTTGGACGTGCTCGATGAGACCCAAACCCCGATGGGCTCCCGTATGCTGCGCAAATGGATTCTCATGCCGCTGAAAGAGAAATCCCTCATTGAAGAACGGCTTGCGGTGGTGGAGTATCTCATTAACAACCAAGATTTTACTTGCCAGCTGACGGACATCTTCAAACAGATGGGCGACTTGGAGCGCATGGTTTCCAAGATTGCCACGGGCAAAATCAACCCGAGGGAAGCGTTGCAGTTAGCTGCTTCTTTGCGTGCCGTCGAACAGCTGAAAAATCTCTGCGAGAAGTCAAAATCGCCTATCTTGAAGGAGATTGCGGATAAGCTGAATCCTTGCGAGAATGTTTGCAAACGTATTGAGAAAGAGGTTCGTGAGGATCCGCCGGTGGTGCCGGCCAAGGGCGGCATCTTCCAGCGCGGGGTCAACGCTGAGCTGGATGAGCTTACCGATTTGGCCACCAACAGCCGCAGCATCCTGGCCGACATCCAGCATCGCGAGGCCGAAAGAACCGGCATTACCAACCTGAAAATTGGCTTTAACAACGTTTTCGGCTACTATCTTGAGGTGACCAACTCTTACAAGTCGAAAGTGCCGGCAGAATGGACTCGCAAGCAAACCCTTACGGGCAGCGAACGCTATATCACTGAAGAACTCAAAGAGCTGGAAACCAAAATATTGACGGCTCAGGAGAAGATTCTCGAAATCGAGGTGCGACTTTACAACGAGCTGGTTATCAGTCTCGCCGACTATATCCCGATTATCCAAAATAACGCCCGTTTGGCCGCCCGCTTGGATGTACTCAACGCCTTCGCCTATTGTGCCGTGCAGTACCAATATACCAAGCCGAAAGTCAACAATTTCCAGAGCATCGACATCAAGGATGGTCGCCACCCGGTGATTGAGCGGCAGCTTCCGCCCGAGGAACCCTATATCGCCAACGACATCTATTTGGACACGGACAAGCAGCAGATTATTGTCATTACCGGTCCGAACATGTCGGGTAAGTCGGCGCTGTTGCGGCAGACCGCTCTTATCACGCTGATGGCGCAGATGGGCTGCTACGTGCCCGCCCGCGATTGCACCATCGGCATCGTCGATAAGATTTTCACCCGCGTGGGTGCCTCCGACAACATCTCCACCGGCGAATCCACCTTTATGGTCGAGATGAACGAGACCGCCAACATCCTCAACAATGTCACCAACCGCAGTTTAGTGCTGTTGGATGAGATCGGCAGGGGCACAAGTACTTACGACGGTATCTCCATCGCGTGGTCCATTGCCGAGTACCTGCACGAGAACCCGCTTCACCACGCCAAGGTGCTGTTTGCCACGCACTACCACGAGCTCAACGACATGGCCGCGCAGTTCCCGCGTATCAAAAACTACCATGTGTCGGTGAAGGAGCTGGACAACAAGGTCTATTTCCTGCGCAAATTGGAGGAGGGCGGCAGCGAGCACAGTTTCGGCATCCACGTGGCCCGCATGGCCGGTATGCCTCCCGCCGTGCTACGCCGCGCCGAAGAGATTCTCAAACAGTTGGAAGATTCCCGCGCCCGCCGCGAAGAAAAGGGCGAGGAGGTTCACATCGAGAAGCCCAAAGACGACAGCTATCAGCTGAGTTTCATCAACTTGGACGACCCGCTGCTCCTCGAAGTCAAGGAGACCATCGTTGGTTTGGACATCAACAGTCTCACGCCCGTGGAGGCGCTGATGAAGTTGAACGAGATACAGGGGCTGCTGACGGGGAAAAAGAGGCAATAGGCAACAGGGAACAGGCAATGGCAGGGACGCACGGCTGTGCGTCTCTACGGAATGGCATCATTCCGAGACAATTTTCCCGCCGCCGGTGATATACACTTTCCCGATTCTGGATTTGTTGGTGAGGTAGGCGGTGCCTTTCACATAGGCGGTGACATCGCCGACGCCGCTGTGGGTGATGTGTGCGGTTTCCGATTTCAACTGCTTAAGACTGGCATCACCTGCACCGGTACTTTCCAACGTCACCTCTTCTGTCTTGCCCATCAGCTGCACATCGCCCGCCCCGTGATTCCGCATAATCACATTTTTCGCCCAGACATTACGAAAAAGGAGGTCGCCTGCGCCTTTGTTCTGGAGGATGAGTTCTTCCGTGGGGATGTCCAACAGATCCATCGTAATGTCGCCGGCACCTTTGTTGTTGACCACCAACGAATGACTTACAGAACATGATTGGATGATGACATCTCCTGAACCCGTGTTATTAATGAGCAACGTCTGAGTGCTGATGACACCGGCGGAGGGAACGATGATGTCGCCCGCGCCTTTGTTGTGCAGTTCCAAAGATTTTTCAATCTTCATGCATTTCAAAGTGCAGTTGGCACTTCCTATGTTCATGACAGTCAGTTGTGACTCGTCTCTCCCTTCCACCGTCACGTCACCCGCGCCGCGTGTGTAAGTATTTTTCCCTATTTTCTTTTCTATTCTTGTATTTTTGGCACCACATACGGACAATTCCTCCATCTTGGGTGTATAAATCTCCACGAGAAAGGTTTTTACCTTAAAGAAAGACAAATTATCATCCGTATAGACAAACAATTTCCCGTTTTCCACGCGGAAATGGACATATTGTATCACATTTTCGTTCGCTGTCACCGTGGTTTTGTGAACGGGTCCTTGATGGATCACCACATCCCCCACGAACCGGATGTCCACGGCGGTGAAGGGTTGTTGGTTGTATTCCTTCGTGATGACATCACCGCTTGCGGTGACGTTCATTTGCGCAAACAACGCACTGACTGACAATAAGATTACGATGGTGAATGCTGATTTTTTCATTGTATTTGGATTTTTAAATGTTTCGCTGGAGTTTCCGCTCGCTCACTGCGTTAGCGGCGAAACGGTGCGCACCATTCCGACAGGCGACGATAGGAGCCGGCGGAATCTCCGACTCTCAAGAGGACAACATTACTCTTCAATGATTTTCCCGCCGCCGTGAAGTATTGAGACCTCTATTCATTCAAGAATTCTCGGATTTCCTCTATCGACATCTCCATTACCACTTCCCCGCCGCCGGTGATTTTGAGATTGCCTGTTTTGTTTTTCCTTGTCAAGTATGCTTTTTCCGTCACGTAGGCGTTGATGCCACCGACACTGTTTTGAATGATGTGCGCGGTCTTCACCACCAGTTTGTTTGCCTGCACATTGCCCGTGCCGTTGTTCACCAAGGTCATGTTGTCGGCTTTCCCAGACAAAGTGATGTCCCCTGTCCCGAGGTTCTTCAGTTGCAAATCGCCAACAGACAGCTTTTTGAGAACGATGCTACCCGTACCGGAATTCTGGATTTTCATGCTTGAGGTGACGTTCTGTAGCATGCTCAAGCTTATGTTTCCCGTGCCGGAATTTTTGATGATTACGGTGTTTTGGCACATGTACGACACATCCATATTCCCTGTGCCACTATTCTGCAAAATCAGATCCTTCGTTACCAGCAGACAATCACATTTGAAGCTGCCGGTGCCTTTACAAGTGGCCGTAAAGGAGTCCTCTTTTACCGAAAGAGCGGTCACATTGCCGGTACCTTTCATGACCACTTCGTTCAAATGCGGGGTGAAAATGGTAATGGTAACGTGTGCATTGCTGTAGGAAATACCAGACTTTATGGAAACGGTGAGCGTGCCATTCTCGACTTCAGTAAGGATGTAGTCAATCAGATTGCCATCCGCCGTCACGACGGCCCTATAATCACTGCTTCGCGTGATGGTAATATCGAATGTGGATGGATTGTTCACTGTGTTGAAAGCCTTGAGTTTTCGTTCTTGTTTCACCATCGGACCACTGCCCACAATGGTTGTTTGAGCACTTAACATGCTCGTTGCCAATAATATGGCGCATAACAGGGTTGATCTTTTCATAATGATTTGATTTATGGGTTATTATTTCGTCAATTCTTGCAACGGAAATTTTACCGGCACCACCTCTTTGCCGGTGGTGTCGATGAAACCATAAAATTTGCCCTTGTGTACTAACGCACAGCCGTCGCGGTATCGCCCGAACTTCCCGATGTCGTCGTACTGCGGATGCACGACTTCTTTGCCGGCGTTATCCACAAACCCCTTGAACCCGAATATCTCCACCATTGCCCAGCCGGTCCGGTATTCGTCAAACGGCTGTATCTCCGAATATTTCGGATATACGACTACGTTCTCGTGTGCGTCCTTGAGACCATAGTAGCCGTTGCGCTCGAATTTTATCAGGCCATGATGTAAAGTCAGCGCAGACGTTGGGGACGTTGCGGGCAATGGTGAAACAGATGATTCGGTTCCTTTTACTTGCTGTTCAGGATCTTTTTCTATTGTAGGATGTTCGTTGATTTCGGTCTGTAGAGACGCAAAAATTTGCGTCTCTACAACGGCGGGGTCGGTATTAACGATTGCAACGGCCGTATCGGCATCAACGGTTGCGGTATCCGTTGTAACACACGTGGTTACCACCGTCTCCTGAGGGGTCGGGGTGGCGGGTGTCTGTGCGGGTTGCACCTGCCACGCGACCACGGAACCGGTCACGGCGGTGGCGACTACGCCCGTGGCGACGGCAGGGGCTTTGGCGGCGGTGACGGCCATCCAGACACCCGGCTTCGGGGCTGCGGTCCAGTTGACAGCGGACAAGGGCGACGGCGTGGCAGGCGACAACGCCAGATGTTTCAGCTTCGCACGGCAGAGACGGTCTATAGCGTGCGATTTCCAAGGGAGAAAGGGGAGCAGTATCATAAGTCCAGATTTTTTGTGGCGGACAAGGTTGTTCAGGGCGATTTGCAGCTGCGCCCGCGCCTCCGAGAGGTATCGTTTGGAACTGCGCACCCCGATTTGCAAGGTCTCCGCGATTTTCGCATGAGATTGGTTTTCAAAAACATACAGGTTGAAAACGGTCCGTTGCTTGTCGGGCAGGGCTGCGATGGCGGAGAGAATTTCGGATTCGTTGAGGTCGGATTCGGTGATGCACGTTTCATGAAACGTCTCTACAATGTCGGATTCGGACGCGATAAATTGCGTCCCCACGGTATCGTCATCCATCGACAGAAATTGAGGTTGCCGCCGCAGGTAATCCATCGTGGTGTTGAGGTTGATGCGCATCAGCCAGCCGTCGAAGCTGCCGAGGCGGCGGTAGGTTCCGGACTTCTCGATGGCCTTGAGGAACGCCTCGTGCGCGAGGTCCTCGGCCACGGCGCGGTCGCCCACATAGCGGCAGCACATCCCGACCATCTTCCCGATGTTCCGCTGGTACGCCTTCGTCCAAAACTGTTTCGCCTGCATTTTTCGCTCTTTTACAATGATGACGCAAAAGTACGAAAAAGGGCCAAATGTCGGCTGTTGGCTTTTGGCTATTGGCTATAAAACCTCTCCCCCTGGCCCCTCTCCAAATGGCGAGGGGTGGCCCCGACCTCCGCTAATACCCCCCTCACATTGCAGTCGGTGGACTCCTCCCCCATTTGGGGGAGGCCGGGAGGGGGTATTGGTTGGAAGATAATTTTTCCCCAGCACCGTAACCTTTTTGTATTTTTGCGTCATCATAAATAAGAGCCAAGGAAGTAGTTTTTTTTTATAATAATACTTCCTTAAGCAGCCTCGAAGAGGCAAAACACGCGAAGCGCTAATAACCCCATACAAGGCGATAGCCGTAGTGTGGGGAGATATGGGAGAATAACAGGCAATAGGCAGTAAAATGGACAAAGTGAAGTTTTGGTCACGGAAATACGAGGGCAACATCGACCGGTTGGTGGCGATATGCTACCGGTATGTCGGGGAGCGGCAGACGGCGGAGGATCTCGCGCATGAGGCGTTCTTGAAGGCCATTGAACGGGCCGACACCTGCCGGGTGATGGACTCCTTCGACGCCTGGCTGACCCGCATCACGGTCAACCGGTGCATCTCCTACCTGCGCACGCGACCCGAAACCGTGCCGTTGGAGGAAGAGCTCACCACCGACCCCACCGACCAAGAAGACGAACCCAACTGGCAGACCGGATTCACGAAGGAAGAACTGTTGGAAACCATCCAGCAACTCTCTGAACGACAACGCATGGTCTTCAACCTCCACGCTATCGACCGCGTTTCGCACCAGCAAATTGCCGACCTGATGGATATCTCCGTCACCAACTCCAAACAGCTGTTTCTCCGCGCCCGCACGCGCCTGCAGCAACTGCTCGCCACCAAAGCCCAAGAAAAAGAATCCCAAAAGAAAGGACTGCTTATGATTGCACTTCTATTCATGATGAAACGAAACTCCGCACACCAGCTCGAACGGCTCTACCGGTCCGAGCTGTCGCAGCTGCGGATGCCGCCGTCACACCGACTGACGGAAACGGAGATCCGTTCCGCCGTCGCCACCTCGCCCGCCAGCGCGGGAATAGCCGTCGCCACCCACAAGACCGCCGCCCTCATAGCCGCTGCCGCCACCGTCGCGGGAGGCGTGTGCGTGTGGCAGATGGTGCGGAATACACCGAAGGACAATACGATACCCCCCGGTATAGAAACGCAACATTTTACGTCTCCACAACCGGAGAAAGCGAAACCAACCCCGATTTCGGATACCACGGTTGCGGAAAATGTCTCCGTACCCGTGGAGACACGGCATGCCACGTCTCCACACCAGACGCTGGAAGCGTCCGCTCCGGTGGTCATTACCCGCGAGATTCCCGTCACCCGCACCGTTGTCCTGCACGACACCATCACCGTCACCGACACCATCTTTTTAATGAAGAATTAAGAATGATGAATTAAGAATTATTCAGGATCGATATTTGAGGCAATTATGAACATTAGAGGCAATTTTCTTTTCTTCTTTTTCATCCTGGTCCTCGCCTACCCCGTCTCCGCCCAGCATCGCGACACCGTGTATGTGGAGCGCGAGACCGTGACCTACGACACCGTCACCGTGTATGACACTGTGCGCGTCCACGACACCCTGAACATCGCCGACTACCTCCGCAGTGAAGAGTTCGAGCGACTTTTCTACAGTTCGGAATATGTTGACAATCTGTCGCTTACGGATTCGATGAAGGAAAAACTGCTGCGGCAGACCGTAACTTTTTGGGAAAGCAGCGTCTTTAAAGATGAACAGCAAACGTTTTCCAGTATGGACAGCATCAAGAAATACGGATTGGCCGGACTGATCATCTTAGGGCTGAACGCGATGTCGCCGGCACAGACCGACAGCACCACGGCGGGGAAGCCGCATAATCCTCCCAAAAAACATAAAACCCATCTCTACAACAGCCCGATGAACGGGTTCCACCTTGGTTATACTATCCAGTATGATTTGATAGAACCCATTGTTTATCAAGAAGTGAATGAAGAAGAATTTGGTGAACGCCCTCGCTCTCGTTCCCCTCTTCTATATGGGTTTCACGTAGGAGTAGAATTTTCTTACCATTTCGCGGACTATTTCGGAGTGTCAGCCGCACTGAACATCGGCACCACTGGCTTCTATGAAACCATAACGCCTGCGCTCCATAATGAAACACAGCCTATGTATAGTAGGCTGTATAAAGGAAAGTATGGCTTGTCTGTGCCATTGAAATTCGAGTTCCATTACCCAATCCACGACAATCTCCTATTCACCGTTAGCGCAGGTGCCAGGATACGGACACCTTCCAATGCTTTTGTGTATGGTTTTTCCGCTACAGAAGGAGACATTGAGACTCAGAGCAACAGTGAATTGAGCAGCTATTGTGTTTATAACAGGAATCTGTTTTATGCCGATATTTTGTTGGATGCCGGACTCTATTATCGGCTTCCTCATGAAGATTTTCTGCGCTTTGCCGTCGGTTTGAATGCGGCTACCTCTAATTTTATGCAAGGAACAGAATGGTGGGTAGCTTCCCACACTCACAGGAGGACGTATCAAATCCTCCCACCGTAACAACCATCTCTATTTCCAAGTGGCCTACATCCAGAGTTTCAACAAACAACGCAAGATTATGCAGGCTCAACCGCATTGGAGCACAGAAGTCGGGATGCACCGCCGCCACGAAATCCGCTTCGAGGTCAGTGACCCGTTTGGCATCCGTGAAATAGTGGGTCGTATGGAAAACAGGCACTATTCTGACTTGCTTCATGACGGTGTCATCCCGCCCACCACTGCCATCCACGCATTCCGTGCCACCCCGTTCTTTTCGCTCAATTACCACTATCGCCTCACGAAATGGCTTTGGGCAGGCGCGATGGTGAACTACGCCTATTATAAAGACCACACGGATTACGGATATAATCTCTACGAATCTCGCAACCAACACTGCATTACGCTGATGCCCGAACTGCGTTTTTCCTACTTCAACCGACCGCACCTGACTCTCTATTCGGCGATAGCCGCCGGTACCACCTTGTTTGTAGGTCACGAAAATTCCTCGTGGGAAGAATGTGACGGTCAATGGTGGAAGTTGTCTGTTTACCCAACCTTCCAACTTACCGCTTTCGGGGTTCGAGCTGGTGGAGAGCATCTTTTTGGCACGTTTGAACTCGGAGCAGGTATTAAAGGATTTGCGTCGGCGGGAATCGGATACGCTTTTTAATGAAGAATGTAGAATGAAGAATGAAGAATAATGAATAGGACAATGAAAAAAACAAAATTGGCAATATTGGTAGTGATGGCGTTGCTGGCAGCGGGATGCGGGAAAATTCGCACGTGCTATTGTAGTGATAGTTCTTATTATGACATTATCGATACGGCATTGTATGACAGTGTTTTATCTAATATTGATTCCTTTGATTTTCCTATTTATGATGTGTATCCTCCTTCTTCAAGAGAATCCGCCGTGGAATGTTCTTATTGGAACAAGCGTGATACCATCTATAATGCAGAATGGGGAATTCGGGATTATTATTTCTTTGAGTGCCACGAAAAGTGATTGAAGCACCCCTTGCAACATAATTTTTTTTACTTTTGCTGCATTGTTTATAAAATTTGTTGATTATGAAAAATTTACCACTAATCCTCATACTTTGCGCTGTCACGTTGTTCGGATGCAAGAAAACTTACACGATTGTTTGCGAGTCCAGCAATGAGGCATGGGGAACCGTCACAGGGGGCGGCGAATACCGTGACGGGGAGACAGCTGTCCTGACCGCCACACCTACGGGAGGCTACTACTTCCTGAGCTGGCAGGACGGCGATGTTTCGAACCCCAGGACCATAACCGTAAATGGTGACGCCACATACACCGCCAAATTCGCAGACACGCCATTCGGAGTATTCGACGGCGAGCCGTTGCATGTCAGCGGGAAAATCTGCAGCGACCAGGTGTGGCCCGATATGGGACTTGACATTGATTACATCATCGAAGGCACGCTATATATCGGTTGCAACGCCACGATAAGGGTGATGCCCGGGGTCACCATCATGTTTGCCGGTTCGGACGGCAATATTGAGGTAGTGGAGAACGGTGCCTTGAACATGAGCGGCACGGAAAACAGCCCCATAGTGTTATGCGGTCCTGACGACCAGCAGCATCCTGGCTCGTGGGGAAGAGTGGTGGTGAACACTACCCGGTTGGATAACACTTTCTCTTGGGTAGAGTTCCGCAACGGTGGTAACAGCGAAGATTTGTACGGCGGCGTGGTGAATGTACGTGGATCACTGTCCATGATGTGCTGCACTATCGATGGCAGTAACGGTTCAGGACTGGTAACAGAAGGAGAAAGCGTATTACCCGTATTTGCGCATAACATCATTCAGAATTGTACTGGATACCCTTGGGTCACATCCAGTTTTCCGGCTCTGTACAAAGGGGAAATTATTGGCAATGAATTGTATTACCAAAATATGCTCAACAAATACGTCTATATTGATTTGGACCATTATGAAATTAACGAACCTGTGACATTGAATGGCTTATTTCTTGCCTGGTACTATTTCCCCCACGGCTTTTACTTTGACGGCAACGGCACGCTCACCCTCAATGAGGCACGAATCTTTGTGGGAGAGGGCAAGCAATTGAGGGTTGGTAAGAATCTGTCTTTCAAAGCATACGGAGGAGACAATTATATTGCTCCACTCTCAACCAACAACCCATGGGAAGGGATGGTTTTTGAAAGTGAACGGTCCGACAACATTATCCAAGGATATAGATTTTACGTTTGTGGGGCTTGGTCGCAAGATAACTCTAATGCTTTTTGTCTAAAAATCACTGAAAATGCAAAACTTCAGTTGCGCAACTGTCAGTTCGGGCCTGCACGGAAATACGGTGTTTGGATTGAAAATATCGAAACTTGGGGCAATGTGACCCATTCCGGGAATCAGGGTTCTCCCAACGGTATCCCTTATTTGGCTCACATCCAACACGGTGGTACGTTCAACGGTCATACATACGCCGACAACACAGACCTTAACCTATTACCTTGATTATGAAACAAATACCGTTTATCCTCCTGCTTTGTGTCATTACTCTACTTGGATGCACCAGAAAATACACGATTGTTTGTAAATCCAACAATGAGACCTGGGGAACTGTTATAGGGGGCGGAGAATATTCCAAAGGTGAAACAGCAATCTTGACAGCCACTCCATCTGCCGGCTATTACTTCTTGGGCTGGCAGGACGGTGATGTCTCGAATCCACGTACTGTGACCGTCAACGGCAACGCCACTTACACTGCCCTGTTCGGGGACACTCCGTTCGGCGAATTTAACGGCAAACCCATCCATATCAGCGGAAAGATTTGCAACGACCAGGTGTGGCCCGACTTGGGTTTCGATATAGATTACATCATTGATGGCACATTGTATATCGGAGGTAATGCAACTGTAAGAGTGATGCCTAACGTCACTATAATGTTTTCCGGGGCTGACGGGAACATTGAGGTTATCGAAAACGGCGCGCTGAATATGGTTGGCACAGAGAGAATCCCGATTATATTACGCGGACAGGACGACTATACAAGTCCTGGCTCTTGGGGACGTGTGGTAGTAAACTCTAACAGGTATGAAAACTCTTTCCTATACGTGGAGTTTCACAGCGGAGGCAACAGCGAGAATCTGCACGGCGGGGTTGTGAACGTGCGCGGAAAACTATCTATGATGTGCTGCATGATAGACGGAAGTAGGGGCTCCGGACTGGTAACAGAAAAAGGCAGCGAACTGACCACTTTTGCCTATAACACCATACAGAATTGTGCCGGCTATCCTTGGGTCACATCCGACTTCCCCTCATTATGCAAGGGAGATATCGTTGGCAACCATTTGTCATACCAAGATTCGTTAAATCCATCCTTCGTCTATATTGATTTGGATCATTATTCGATTAATGAATCTATGGTGTTGCATAGTCTTGTTCCTGTAGGGTACTATTTTCCCCATGGTTTTTACTTTGACGGGAGCGGGTCGATTGCCCTTGAAGAAACACAAGTTCTGATTGGTGGCGGAAAACAGTTGAGAGTGGGCAAAAACCTCAAATTCAAGGCTACAGGGGACTTTCTTTATGATACTTTTACTTCACTTTCTGTAAATGAGCCATGGGGCGGAATGGTATTTGAAAGCGAACGCTCCGACAACGAACTGCGATGGTGCTGGTTCCAATACTGCGGAACAACAGACAACGGTTATTGTCTGAAGGTGGCCGAGAACGCCAAATTATCCATATCCAATTGTGATTTCGGTCCTTGCGGCAAATACGGCATTTGGATTGAGAATATCGGAACCTGGGGCAATGTGACCCACAGCAACATCAACATGCACGAATGCCCCAAACTGGCGCATATCGAGCACGGTGGAACGTTCAGTGGGCAAACCTACGCCGACAACACAGACCTTGACCAACTACCATAATCTTTCGTTGTAGAGACGCAATGCATTGCGTCTCTACGGCCAACAGCCTATGGTCAATAGCTAATAGCCGTTTTTTTTGTACTTTTGCCTTTCTTAAAAAAACACCAAAGGCAATGACGAAAAAAATCCTCCTGATAGATGCTATGGGCTTGATTTTCAGAGCGTACTACGCGATGATCAAGAGTCCGCGATTCACCACCAAGGGGCTGAACACCTCCGCGATGCTCGGCTTCACCAACTCGCTGTACGAGGTGCTCAAGAACGAGAAGCCCACCCACGTGGCCGTGGCTTTCGACACCGGTGCGCCCACCTTCCGGCACGTCGAGTACGAACACTACAAGGAGAACCGCGAGGCCACGCCCGACGACATCGTAACTTCCATCCCTTACATCAAACGCATCCTCGACGCCTTCCAGATCACGATGGTCGGCATCGACGGCTATGAAGCGGATGACCTGGTCGGTTCGTTGGCCAAACATGCTGAAATAGAGGGTTTTGAGGTGCTGATGCTCACCTCCGACAAGGACTACGGTCAGCTCGTTTCCGACCA
>CAJOKR010000035.1 GCA_905235135.1 uncultured Bacteroidales bacterium | reverse complement strand
GCGAAGTCGCGGGTCATTTCGAGGTGCTGCTCCTGGTCCTTGCCCACGGGCACTTTGTCGGCGCGGTGCAGCAGGATGTCGGCGGCCATGAGCACGGGGTAGGTCAGCAGGCCGGCGTTAACATTGTCGGGCTGGCGGCGCACCTTCTCCTTGAAGGAGGCCACGCGCTGCAGTTCGCCGATATAGACGTTCATAGAGAGCAGCAGCGAGAGCTCGCACACCTGCGGCACGTCGCTCTGCACGTAGATGGTCGCCTTCTCGGGATCGAGGCCCGCGGCGATGTATTCGATGAGGATATTCCTGACGTTGGATTGCAGGTCCTTGGGGGTTGGATGCGTGGTAAGTGAGTGGTAATCAGCGATGAAGAAGAAGCAATCGTTTTCTTCTTGCATCTTGATGAAATTTCTGAGGGCACCGAAGTAGTTGCCCAAATGTAAAAATCCGGTCGGCCGGATGCCGCTAACAACTCGTTCCATATACTATATATTTATAAAGGCGGCAAAGATACAATTTTTTGGGGAACGGTGAGCATCCGATTAGCCTTCCAACACCAGCTTGTACTCCGCCGGCAACGAGAAGTCCCTCACAAACCCTTCGGGATCGACCTTCGCGGCGAAATTGAAGAAGTCGGAGTAGAAGACCTTGTCGCGCTCGAAGATGCGGATGTTGAAGGGGGTCTTGCCGGAGTGCTTGTCCAACAACTCCTTGATGTTCAGTGCCAAAGCCCCGGTGATGTCGCCCAGTTGCAACTGCAGCTGCACGCCCTTGCAGAGCTTCTCATAGACCTCGTTGATGGGGTAGATATAGACGGGGTTTACGTCGTAGCGCACCACATCCTGCTGGGTGTTTTTGTCTTTCCACGAGTTCTGCTTCACGGAAGCGTTGATGAACACGCGGTTGCCGGTCTTCAGCAGCCACTCGTACTTCTGGAAGTTGGAGCCGCGCAGGAACCACGTCCACGTGCCACTGTTGTCCTCCAGTACTACCTTGCCGTAGGGGTTGCCGGTCTTGTTGATGCCCGACATCACGCTGCTCACGATGCCGGCCACCTGCACGCCCTTGCCGCTCTGCACGGCGCGCGCCAGGAAGTCAGTGTCCTCCATCACCGACATGTCCGCGTTGGTGAAGCTGTCGATGATGACCTGGTATTCCTTGAGCGGGTGCCCCGAGATGAAGAACCCGGCCACCTCCTTTTCGTATTTGAGCTGGTCGTAGTAGTTCCACGGGTCGCACTGGGGGAAGACGAAGGTGTCCTCCACGGCCCCGCCGTCGCCGTCGGCCATCTCCGCGAAGATGTCGATTTGCGTGGCGTTTTTCTCTTTCGAGGTGGCGCGGGAGATGAGCATGTCGATGGTGTTGCGGCCCTTGTCGTTGACGATGAAGTACTGCGCCCGGTGGATGTCGGGGAAACAGTCGAAGGCACCGGCGTAAGCCAGCGATTCCAGACAGCGCTTGTTGCAGCTGGCGAGGTTCACGCGCTCAAAGAAGTCCATGATGCTGGTGTAGGGCCCGTTGGCGTTGCGCTCGTTCACGATGCTGCTCGCCGCGCTGAACCCGACCCCCTTCAACGCCGCCAACCCGAAACGGATATCGCCGTCCTTGTTCACGGTGAAGGTCTCGTCCGACTCATTGATGTCGGGTCCCTTGACGGTGATGCCGCTCTTCTGGCAGTCTTCGATGTAGGTGGTGATTTTCTTGATGTCGGTGACGCTGTTCGTCAAGTTGGCGGCCATGTACTCGGCGCGGTAGTGCGCTTTGAGGTAGGCCGTCTGGTACGCGACCCACGAGTAGCAGGTGGCGTGCGACTTGTTGAAGGCGTAGGAGGCGAACTTCTCCCAGTCGGCCCAGATTTTCTCCAACGTCTTCTCTTCGTGGCCGTTAGACTTGCCGCCCTCGATGAATTTAGGCTTCAGCGCATCCAGCTTGTCTTTCAGTTTCTTACCCATGGCCTTACGCAGCGTGTCGGACTCGCCTCGGGTGAAGTTGGCTAACAGTCGCGACAGCAACATCACTTGCTCTTGATAGACGGTGATGCCGTAGGTGTCTTTCAGGTACTTCTCCATGATGGGGATATCGTACTCGATTTTTTCGCGGCCCTGCTTGCGGTCGATGAACTGCGGGATGTAGTCCATCGGGCCCGGACGATAAAGCGCGTTCATAGCGATAAGATCCTCAAAGGTAGAAGGTTGCAGCTCGCGCAGGTACTTCTGCATACCACCGGATTCGAACTGGAACGTGCCAATGGTGTCGCCGTCGCAGTAGAGCTTGTAGGTCTCGGGGTCGTCGAGCGGGATGTGGTCGATATCGACGTCTATCCCCTTGGATTTCTTGATGTTGGAGACAGCCTCCTTGAGGATGGTGAGGGTGGAAAGCCCGAGGAAGTCCATCTTGATGAGGCCCACGTCCTCAATTACAGAGCCCTCGTACTGGGTAACGATGATGTCCTCTTTCGCTTCCTTGTCTTCCACGGTGGAGAGCGGTGCGAACTTGGTGAGGTCGTCGGCACCGATGATGACTCCGCAAGCGTGAATGCCCACCTGACGGACCGTTCCCTCTAACTGGCTGGCATAGTGGATGATGTCGTGGATCCGGGGACTGCTGTCGTAGGCGGCTTTGAACTCCGGCACATTCTCCAAGCAGTTCTTGATGTTGACCTTCGGGGCCTTGTGGGTCTTCGGGTCTTCGGGCAGCTTCACCGGAATCATCTTGGTGAGACGGTCGGACTCAGGAATCGGCAGGTCGTGTACGCGGGCCACGTCCTTGAGGCTCGACTTGGTAGCCATGGTGCCGTAGGTGATGATGTGCGCCACCTTCTCCTTGCCGTATTTCTGGATGATCCAGTCGAGGATTTTGTAGCGGCCCTCATCGTCGAAATCGACGTCGATATCGGGCAGGGAGATACGGTCGGGGTTGAGGAAACGCTCGAACAGGAGGTCGTATTTGAGAGGATCGACGTCGGTGATTTTCAGGCAGTAGGCGACCACGGAGCCAGCCGCTGAACCACGTCCCGGACCCACGGAGACGCCCATGGCGCGGGCAGCCGCGATGAAGTCCTGCACGATGAGGAAGTAGCCGGGGAAGCCCATGTTGCGCATCACCCCCAACTCGAACTCGATGCGCTCTAAGATTTCGGGATCCACGGGGTCGCCGTAACGCTGCACCGCGCCCTCCATGGTGAGTTTGTGGAGGTAGTCGGCCTCCAACTTGATACGATAGACGCGCTCCAGCCCGCCTAACTTCTCGATGCGCCCTGCACCGCCCTCGCCGCTCTCGAACTCGGCGCGGAGATCCTCTTCGCTGAACTTCTGCTTGTAGCTCTCCACGGTGCCGAACTCTTCGGGAATCTCGAACATCGGCATGATGGGCGCGTGTTTCAGCTGATAAACCTCCACCTTATCGACGATTTCCTGCGTGTTGGCTAAAGCTTCGGGCACATCGGCAAAAATCTCCGCCATCTCCTCGGGCGACTTCAGCCACTCCTGTTTGGTGTAGTGCAGACGGTCGGTGTCGTCGATTTTCTTGCCGGTGCTCAGACAGATGAGCCGGTCGTGGGCCTCGCCGTCCTCTTCGTTCACGAAGTGTACGTCGTTGGTGGCGATGACCTTGGTGTTGGTCTCTGCCGCCAAGCGTAAGATGCCCTCGTTGGCCACTTTCTGTTGTTCGTAAACGGTGCGGTCGCCGCCGGGCTTGTCGGTTTTATGTCGTTGGATTTCAAGGTAATAGTCGTCGCCGAAGAGGTTTTTGAACCACATCACAGCCTCCTTGGCCTTTTCGTATTCGCCGTTGGTGATGTTGCGCGGCACCTCGCCCGCAAGGCACGCGGAGGAGACAATCAGCCCTTCGTGGTACTGTTCCAAAAGCTCGCGGTCGATGCGCGGACGGTAGTATTTGCCGTCAATCCAGGCCTGCGACACGATCTTGCAGAGGTTGTGGTAGCCGGTCTCGTTCTTGGCGAGCACGATGAGGTGGTAGCCGCTGCCGTTTTCCTTGTGCTCGTGCACGAGGCGGCTGCCGGTGGGGTTGGTGTTCGTCTTGCGCGCCACATACGCCTCGCACCCGAAAATCGGCTTGAAGATCTTCTCCTTCAGATCGGCGATTTTCTGCTGGCACTCCGCGATTTGCGCCTCGTCGGTCAGCTCCGGCAGCTGTTTCTCCAACGCCTTGATCTCGTCCTTCACCTTGCCGTTCTTTTTGGCCACGGTGTCGGAGAACTCCTTGATGCCGTACATGACCCCGTGGTCGGTGATGGCCATGGCGTTCATGCCGTTTGCCAAGCATTTGTCGATCAGCGCCGGGATGGCGGACATGCCGTCCAAAATCGAATATTGCGTGTGCACATGGAGGTGCGTGAATTTGCTCATAATTGTTTAAGGTTTAAGGGTTAGAGTTTAAGGTTTAAGGTTTAAGGTTTAAGGTTTAAGGTTTAAGGTTTAAGGTTTAAGGTTTAAGGTTTAAGGTTTAAGGTTTAAGGTTTAAGGTTTAAGGATTAAGGATTAAGGATTAAGGATTAAGGATTAAGGATTAAGGATTAAGGATTAAGGTTTAAGGATTAAGGTTTAAGGTTTAAGGATTAAGGGTTAAAGTTATAAGCCTTACTTACTACAGGTTGCTGCGGAAGTCGTCATGCAAATTGAGCTTGAGGACGTCGCGCAGGGTCGAGGATTTCACGTTGATGGTGAACTGCCAGCCTTTACGGTAGCCGATGGGGATCCAGTTGAAGCTCATCTCCCAACAGTGCATGTCGCGGTGGATGTCGATGGAGGTGTAGTTCAGCGTCTTCTGCACGAAGTCGTAGCCGGTGGTGAAGCCCACTTTCCACTTCTTGGTGACGTTGATCTCGCCCTGGACGTTCAGTGAGTGCACCATGTTGTTCTTGTACGGTTTCAGGTCTTCGGCTTGATAGATGTAGCGGTAGTAGTCGAGGTTGTCGTTGATACCGAAGGTGAAGCTGTAGTTGAAGGTGAACGACCACGGCAACCGCGCCTTCTGACGCTCGGGATCCTTTGACTTGAAGGTGTTCTGGTCGATGCGGTAATTTATTGATATACTGTACGTTCCGCCCGAGAAACGCAGAATTCGGTGGTTGGCCTTCCACTCGGTGACGTTCACGCGACGGCCTTCGTTGTTGATGCTGTAGGGGTCGAAGATGAAGCTGTAGGTGAGGTATAGCTGCTTGAAGAGGGTGCTGCGGCCCGACATGGTAAGCGTGGACCAGTTCATGGAATCGGCAGCGAAGTCGTAATACATGGAGATGTTGAAGTTGTCGATGAGGGGTATTTTCTTCATCCCTGTGATGGTGTCCTTCTTCGAGTGTACCTTGATTTCCAAGTTGTTGCCGAAAGAAATCTGCGCCCGCGCCGACATCCGGCTGGTTCCGGGACCGAAAATGGAATTGTCGTAGTAGTTGTACTCCACAATCTCGCCGGTCATCGGGTTGACGAACTGCGAGTTGTGGCGGCCGTTGAGTGCCGGCTGGAAGGAGAAGTTCAGCGTCGGGGTGATGATGTGACGGACAGCTGCGCCCTTCTTGAAGACGTACATGACATAGACTTTGGTGGTGAGGTTGGAGGAGATGGAGAGGTCGTGAACGGCACCGAACTTGCGGTTGAATTCTTGTACCAGCACTGGAGTCTCGGAAACCGTTGAGTCCCATACCATCCCGCGGGTGTAGTGCTGCAGGTACCACTTCTCGGTGAACGTGACGTTGGTGTTCCAGTTGATGGTTTTGGCAATCTTGATGGGGATGGTGAGCGGAACGGTGTGCATCATGCCGGTCTCGAAGTGCTGCCACGTGATGGGCTGGAAGAAGAGCGAGTCGGCGGTGTTCACCTGCCCGATGAGCTGCGACGACCACTTCAGGGAGATGTTGTCGTACCATTTCAGTTTGCCGGTCTTGTCCTTTTTGCGGAAAGGGTAAAACTGCGCCACCGACATGTTGAGGTTGGGCAGTTTGAGGTTGATGGCGTGGGTGCTCGTGTTTTGCGAGTAGGAGACCGTGGCATCCACGAAGAAGAAGTCGGCGGCGGAGGTGGAGAGGTTGACTGTGGAGGTGAACTGGTTGGAAAGGTAGTCCTGCGCCGAGGTCATGGTGTATTTGGCGTAGTTGGAGCTCTGCACGTCGATGTGGGCGGTGAAGCGGGTGCGCGGGTGTGACTTGCTATCCTGCTTATGATCCCAATAAATCTTGTAACTGTTTGATCTTTTGAAATTTGCTGTGTCGATACGGTCGCCGGTGAGGATGCGGGAATAGCCCAACTCGACAGAACCGGTGCACTTGTAGCGGAAGGCGTAGTTCGACTTCGCCTTGATTCCCCAGCTGCCTCGGGTGTAGATGTCGCCCGAAAGCAGCAGGTCGAAGTTGTCGTTGATGGCGAAGTAGAACCCTAAGTCGTTGAGGTAGAAGCCCATGGTGGTGGACTGCCCGAAGGAGGGCATCACCAGTCCGGACTTGTGTTTTGAGTCGAGGGGGAAGAAGCCGAAGGGGAGGACCAGCGGGGTGGGCACGCCTGTGAAGCTCAGGTAGGCCGGACCGATGAGGATTTTGTCGTGCTGGATGACCTTGGCCTTGGAGAAGGAGACCTCGAAGTGCGGGTCGTCGAGCTCGCAGGTGGTGTATTTGCCGCGCTTGATGTAGGCCACGTTGTCGCCCATCTTCTTGACCTGCTCACCGTGGATGTAGCCATCGTCCTGGGTGGTGATGACGTGCGAGATTTTGCCCTTCTTGGTGGTGAAGTTGTACTTGATTTCGCGGGCGTAGTAGTTGCCTTCGCCTTGGATGAAGACCGGATTGCCGTGCAGCACGCCGTTGGAGTCGGCCACGCCGCTGGCGTACAGCTCGTTGTTTTTGAAGTCGATTTCGATGTAGTCTGCGCGGAGCTCCATGTCCTCGTAACGTACCATCGCGCCGCCGAAAAGGTAGATGTAGCGGCGTTGAAGGTCGTTGACCACGGAGTCCTTCGCACTGTATTCCACCAGCGAGGTGATGGCGTTGGTGGAGATGACCTTCGGGGTTAGGAGGATTGTGTCGGACGGAGCCGCATAATCGGGGTTGGGGATACCGCGCTTGGAAGTGTCCGCCGGAACCCTCTGGGCCCGCCGCTGACGGTTGTTCTGACCTGTCGCCGAAAGACACAACACACTAAGTATGAACACTATAAGTAGCGTCCATACTGTAGAAAAGCCCAGTGTGTCAAGTCTCTTAATCAACGTACGAATACTTCTGTCAACAGTTCAAATTTCGTGCCGAAAAAAACAGCAAAGATACGCAAAAAAACGGTTTCTTCGAACTCGAAATTTTGATTCTTCGTATGGTTGTTGATAACTTTTTTAGACTACCGACTGGTGCAAGAAGTGGTTACGTTTTTCGATTTGGAGAAAGAATGAAAGGTTACCGTTATCCTCTTACGCCACAGTGACCGCCGTCCCCGACGCGATGACCATCAACATGCCGTTGTTTTGGCCGAGCACCTCATAGTCGAGGTCGATGCCGACCACGGCGTTGGCGCCCTTCTCCATGGCCCGTTGCTCCAGTTCCAACAGAGCTGCTTCGCGGGCCTTCGTCAGTTCGTCCTCGTAGGAGCCAGAGCGTCCACCTACGATGTTGCGAACCCCTGCGAAGAAGTCCCTCACGAAGTTCACGCCGGCAATGACCTCGCCGAACACGATGCCGTGATAGTTCACAATCTGTTTTCCTTCAATGGTTGGTGTGGTGGTTAAAATCATAATGGTGAATTTTTTGATTAAAGTGCAAAAATACGAATTTTTATTATGGACGGATCATTCGCCCGCCAATAATTGCAGCAACTGCACCTGATACAGAAACTCGCACTTCGCCTGCGAGAGGTTGGCGGCTGATTGCAGGTAGTTGTTCTTCGCCTCGTTGAAGGCGGTGCCGGTGGATTTGCCCGCTTCGTACAGGGCGGTTTCCAGGTCGAAGGCTTCCTTTGCGCTCACTTCAGCTGCCTGACTGCTGGCGTACTTGTCCTTGGAGGCTACCGCATTGAAGTAAGCCTGCTGGATCTCTTTGTACAAGGTCTTCTTCACGTTTTCGGTCTGGATTTCCTGACTTTCGAGCTGTAACTTGGCCATCCGCACGTTGTTTCGGGTCTCCAAACGGTCGAAAATCGGGATATTGAGGGAGACGCCCACATACGGGCTGAAGTTGTCGCGCAGCTGCTCCCCGAAGCCTTTCGAGGTGCGCCCCAACAGCGCGTAGTAGTCGGTGACCAAACCGCCGTTCATCGTCAGCGTCGGCCACCAACCGCCCTTGGCAAGGGCGATGTTGGTCTTCGCGTAGTCGGTGCGGATCTCCTCGGCCCTCACCGCCGCACGATGTTGCAACGCCTCTTGGTATATCTGCTCCGGGGTCGGCAACTCGACAGGTGGGACGGCCTCAAGTACTGGTTCTGCGATGACGAACCCAATGGGCGATTCCAACTCCAGCAGCTGGGTCATGTCCAACGTGGCCGCCATCAGACTGTTGTGCGCCTGCGTGTAGGTGAGGCGGCTCTGCGCAAGGGTTGATTTGCGAGCGGAAACCTCTGCCGGACCGATCTTGCCGAGTTCATAGAGGGTGGTCAACCGTTCCACTTGCGCCGAGTCGATGGCAATTTGCAACTTTGCGACCTCGCAGACCTCCATCTGGTAGAGAATCTGCATGTAGGCCTGCGTCACTGCGATGCGGATGTCCTCCTTGGCCTTGTCGCAGTCGGCGGCGGCAGCTTCCAGGTTCAGCTTCCCCATCTCAATGTTGTTCTTCACCCGCAAGCCCGTGAACAGGTTCATGGTGCCACCGAGCCCGAAGGAGGTGTTGGCGGTGTTGGAACTGACGTAGGTGTTGTACTCGGAAAGCCCCCTGCCGAAGGAGAAACTTTGCGACGCACTCGCCTGCACTGTCGGCCAGACGCTATTCTTGGCCGTGTTCAGTTCCACCTCCCGCTGCGACTTCATTATCTCGCTCTGCTTGACCGTCAGGTTGTGGTCGATGGCGTACTGGATGCACGCGTCGAGGGTCCAGGGGTCGGACTGGGCGTGGGCGATGGTGAGGGATAGCAGAAGGCCACATGTCGCGGATACTGCCTTGCGTGTCCCGCCCCACACTGCGCTCCGCTGGTGTGGGGTTAATTGCGATTCGCGCGTCTTGCCCCTCCGGGGCTGCTCAAGGAAAATGTTTCTCATATATTGAGGCTTTTCGTTTTAACTACTAACTGCTAACTACAAACTACTAACTATCTTCGTGCCCCGAACTTTCTCCCCTTCTTTCAGCCCGCTGGTGACCACGATGTTGATGCCGTCGCTGATGCCGGTGATGATGGCGCGGCGGTCGTAGGTGGGACCGTTCTTGACATAGACGAAGGTGGAGTCGCCGGAGAATTCGAGGGCGCTCTCGGGGATAGCGAGGACGTGCTCGGCACTCTCCAACACGAGCTCGGCATTCGCGCTGTAGCCGGAACGTATCTTGTTGTCCTGCTGCGGTTTGACAGCAGCACGGATCTCGAACTGGTTGGCACCATTGTTCTGTACGGCCTTCGGGGAAATGTACTCTAATACCGCATCGAACGAGTAGTTCTGCAATGCCCCGATGGTGATCTTCAGCGGCATGCCCTCGCGCAAGGTGCCTACCTCGGTCTCATCGACGTTGCCCTTGAAGATCAGGTCGTTCATGTCGGCGACGGTGGCCACGGTGGTGCCGTCGTTCAAGGTGTTGGCTTGGATGACGGAGTTACCCACTTTGACGGGGATGTCGAGGATCAGACCCGAGATGGTGGAACGAATGAGCGTAGAGCTGGACTTGGCGTTGGCGGAAGAAACGCCGTCGCGGATGATCTCCAGCGCGTCCTGTGCCGCTGACTTCTCCTCACGCGCCTGCTGCAACGCCTGCGTCACCTTCTCGAACTCTTCATTGCTGACCAACTTCTTGTCATAGAGGGCTTTCTCGCGGTCGTAGTTGGCTTTGGCTTGGTTGTAGTTGATATCGGCCAGACGCACGCGGCTTTGCGCGGCACTCAGCGAGTTCATGTCGGGGATGACCTTGAGCTTGGCGATGACCTCGTTCTCCTTCACCTCCTGACCGGCCTCTTTGTACAATTCGGCGATGATGCCGTTGATCTGCGGCTTCACGGCGACCTCGTTGCGCGGACCTATCTGTCCGGTTATCAGCGTTTTCCGACTGATATCCATGTAGGCGACCTCGTGCTCGTTGAAGATCTCCTTCTCGGGCCGCGATTTCTTGAAGAGGAACACGAAGGTTCCGATGAACACCAGGGCTATCAGCGCCCCGATTGCGTATTTTAGTGTCTTTTTCATAGTATGTTTGTTTTTTCGTTTATACCACTGACTCAGCAGTCTGAACTTGACTGCGGTATCCGCCCCACACTGCGGCTTTCGCCTTGTGTGGGGTTACTTGCACTTCGTGCGTGTTGTCTCTTCGAGACTGCTTAAGGAAGCTATTTATTATATTCATCATTTATCATTCTACATTCTACATTTTATTCGTCGCGCATCGCATCGACGGGTTTGATGTGCATCGCGCGGTAGGCGGGGACGATGCCGGCTAGGAGGCCGAGGAGCATCAGCAGGAGCAGGGCCGAGATGGCGGTGCCGAACTGAATCTGGAAGACGGCCTTGTGCTGGGAGATCACTTCGAGGAGGTTGAGGAGTAGCACGGAGAAGACGATGCCGGACAAGCCTGCAACGATGGTGAGGGTGATGCCTTCGAAGATGATCTGCGAGAGGATGTCGCGCGGGGTGGCCCCGATGGCCCGGCGGATGCCGATCTCCACGGTCCGCTCGCGCACGACCACCAGCATGATGTTGCTCACCCCGATGGCGCCCGCTAACAGCGTGCCGATACCCACCAACCAGATTAGGAAGTTGATGCCACGGAAGAGGTTGTCGATGATGCTGAACATTACTTCCATGTTGAGCATCATGATTGCCTCCTTGTCGTCGGGCGCGATATAGTGCTGACGGGCAACCACTTGCCGGATTCTGCCCTCCAAGTCTCCCATGTTGACGCCCTTCCGCCCGACAGCGCAAATCATACCCACCACTTCGCCGCTGTTCAGGATATCGCGCATCACCGTGATGGGGATGGTGACCTCGTCCGCGTTGTTGCCGCCAAGATTGATGTTGGAGGTGCTGACATCCACGCCAATCACTTGATAGTAAATGCCATTCACGTTGATAAACGCTCCGCAGGGGTCGTCGCCGCCGGGAAACAATGTCTTCCAGACGCGCTCGCCGATGACGCAAACTTTTCGCTTGTGGGCCACATCGACTTGGTTAAGGTAGCGTCCGAACTTCATCGTGGGCGCCTGCACCTTCACGTAGTCGGCCTGTACGCCCTTGGCAGAGCAGCTGGCGGTGAACTCGTCGCGGGTGGCGGTGTAGCCCCATTGTGGCAGCGACGGGGTGACGACCTCTAACTCGGGTACCAGCGCCTTCAGCCGCTCGATGTCCTTGTACTGCAAGTTCCAACTCCGTCCCTCCTTGAAACCCTTGTATGGCTTGGTGGTTTCCTCCGCTGCGATGATGACGGTGTTGGTGGCAAACCCGTCGAAGTTTTTCTCCAACAGCTGTTTAAGACCGTTGCCGCCACCGATGAGGAAGAGCAGCATGAAGAGTCCCCAGAAGATGCCGAAGCCCGTGAGGAAGCTGCGCCGCTTGTTCCGCGTCAGCGCGTCGAGGATTTCTCTATATGTATCAGTGTCGAATCGCATATTATTTCTGTTCTCGCCCCACACTGCGCTCCGCTTGTGTGGGGTTAATTGCACTCCGTGCGTTTTGCCTCTCCGAGGCTGTTTAAGGAAAAAGTTCTTTTATATTCATTAACTACATCGTATCATCACAAGTCTTAAGTCTCAAGTCTCATTCAGTGCTTCGATGGGACGGATCCTCGCGGCTTTCATCGCGGGGGAGATGCCGGCGATGGCGCCCGCGACGACCAGTAGGATGGTGACGCCGAAGGAGATGCTGAGGCTGACGGTCGGGTTGACGAACAGCCGGATGGTCTCGCCGAAAAACTCCACTGACGACTGCCCCACGGTCATCTTCATCACCTCGCACGCGACCATGCCGAGGAACATCCCGATATAGCCGAACAGCGCGGTGATGGAGACGCTCTCCGCCAAAATCAGCTTCATAATCTCCCGCGGCGACGCACCGATGGCCTTGCGGATGCCGAACTCACGGGTGCGCTCCTTGACGGTGATCAGCATGATGTTGGAAACGCCTACGATGCCGCCCACTAAGGTGAGAATGCCCAACACCCACAACGCCGTGCGGATGTAGTGTGTGCCCTTGCCCATCTGCATGTTCTGCGTGAAACGGTTCCAAATCCAGATGGAACTTTCGTCATCGGGCGCCGCTTTGTGCGCCCGGTTGAGGGCGGCACGGTAGGTCTTCTCAAACTGCTCATTTTCCTCCTTGGTCGTCAATCCGTGGAAGGAGAAGTTGATCCGGTCAACATAGTTGATGTCATTCGTGATCATCTGCATGGTCGTGATCGGTGCAAAAGCCTCCACACGTTGTGCCGTGCGGTCTGTCTTATAGACGCCTACCACCACCCACGTGATGTTGTCGGTGGTCACCGTCTTGCCAACCAGGGAGGCGTAATCTTCGCCGCCATTCATCAACTCAATGGCATGAGAAGCGGCCAAGACAATGGACTTTCGGTGCTGTTTTATGTCATTCTGGTTGATAAAACGCCCTTCCAGCATCTCAATCTTGTTCATTTCCATCAAAGAGGGATAACAACCGTTCAGATAAACGGAGGTGTGGCGGCTTTTAAAGGCCAGCGTATAAGGACCTTTGAAGAGTTCAGGGGAAATCTTGTCCACATTCCCGGAAAACAGGGCGCTTTGGGTGATGGCCACATCCTGGTCGTTGAGATTAATGCGCCGACCGGTCTGATAGCCGTTGGCGGGTTTGCTGGTGACGCCGCCAAACACCGCCATCGTGTTGGTGGCGAAGTGTTCCCCTTGGTTCATGAAGGCGTTCATCAGCCCGTTGCCCGCGCCGAGGAGCACAATCAGCATGAAGATGCCCCATGCTACCGCGAAGCCCGTGAGGGCGGTGCGCAGCTTGTTGCGCCGGATGGACTCCCAAATCTCTGTCAGCAGGTCGTTCATAAGTTATTTCATGATGGTATTTGTACCGAAAATGGAGGACTGGTGCTGCTCGTTGAGTGTTGTCTCGCCGATGATGCCGTCTTTGATGTGTATGATTTTGTCGGTGCAGTTGGCCACGCCGCTCTCGTGTGTCACCACGATGATGGTGACCTTCTCCGTGCGGTTGAGCTCGGTGAGCAGGTCCATGACTTCTACGGAAGTTTTCGAATCGAGGGCGCCTGTGGGCTCGTCGGCCAGCAGGATGCGCGGTCGGGTGATGAGCGCCCGAGCGATGGCCACACGCTGCTTCTGCCCGCCAGAAAGCTCGTTGGGGTAGTGTGTGGCCCAGTCGGCCAGACCGAAATGCTCCAGATAACTCATAGCCAGCTCGTTACGCTTTTTACGACTTACTCCTTGATAGTATAGCGGCAACTCCACATTCTCCACCGCCGTCTTGAAGTTGATGAGGTTGAACGACTGGAACACAAAGCCAATCAGTTGGTTGCGGTAATGCGCTGCCTCCTTCTCGCTCAAGTTCTTGATCAGCTTGCTGTCTAACCAGTACTCGCCCTCGTCGTAGTTGTCGAGGATGCCGAGGATGTTCAGCAACGTGGATTTCCCCGAGCCGGACGCCCCCATGATGGAGACGAACTCGCCCTCGCCAATCCCGAGGTCGATGCCCTTCAGCACGTGCAAAGGTTGCCCGTTGTCGTAGGTTTTGTGGATGTTGTGGAGATCAATTAACATAGTACCGCTTTTTTCGTTTTTTGACCCCACACTGCGCTCCTTCGTCGCTTATGTGGGGTTAATTGCACTTCGTGCGTTTTGCCTCTTCGAGGCTGCTCAATGAAATATGTTTTATATACTATCAACTAACGCACCATCCTTCTCTTTATTGCTGCTGATATGCAAATTCACGCCCTTGTCGGGATTTGTGTGGATGGTGATGTCGTAGGTGGTGTTGTCGTCGCGGAGCTCGTTGAGGACGGGGTCGATGATGCTGTCGAGTTCCTTGGTGCCGTAGTAACTGTCGGTGTTGGTGTAGTCGTTTTCGTTGAACCAGCGTTCCAGATTCTCGCCGGTGCGCTCCAGACGGCGGTTGACGTCATCGCGCTTGCTCATCTCAATACCAAAGCCGATGATGCCAAAGAGGCTGAGTATCCACACGGCTAACAGAATCCAGCCGGCGCCTTTGCGTTTAGGCTCACCGCCGGCCGCACGTACGCACAGGATGGCGATGCCGATGACCGGACAGAGCAGGAAGAGGGCACAGCTGCCGAGCAACCCCATGTCGATGGCGTTGCCGAAGCTGCCGGGATCGTGGGTGAGCAGGGCTACGAACATGGCGATGAAGATGCCCAACACGCACAGCGCCAGACTGGCCCCGATGATGACACCGATAACTATCAGACAGATTTTCAGGATTTTGCCGAAAGTCGAGGCACCGTCGCTGCGGACGACTGGCTCCATCTGGAAGTTGTCGATGTTCTCCAAAGTCGGCTCGATTCCGTACATTTCGAGGAATTGGGCTTTTGTTTTGGCCTCGGGCATCGCGATGAGCAGGATGAGGTAGATGAGGATGCCCCAACCGAGACTTGCGAAAGCGAGGATGACGAACAGTATGCGCACGATGGCGGGATCGAGGTCGAAGTAGGCTGCTAAACCGCTCGCCACACCGCTCACCATGCGGTCGTTGCTGTTGCGGTAGAGCTTGCGTTGCTTGCGCGGTTGCCGGGTTACGGTGCTGCCAGTGCTACCCGTACTTCCGGCAGTGCTGTTGCTCGTGGATTCAGTGGTGCTGGATGCCTCGTTGCTCTCGTCCTCGAACTGCTCGGGCTTCCCGATGACCTCGATGACCTCATCCACGTCGTTGATTTCCACAACGTTGCGGTTCTGGAGTTTGTAGTTTAGCAGCTCGGCCATCCGCTCTTCGATGTCGCGGATAATCTCGGCACGTTCCGCTTCGGGAAAACGTTTTTCAATGTCGCTGAGATACTGGCTCAGCCGATCACAGGCGTCCTCGTCGATGTTGAACACGAATCCGCCTAAATTGATGGTTAGTGTTTTTTTCATATTGGTGTTTTTTATTATTTTCGTTTATTGTAGAGACGCAAAATTATGTTGTTCTACTACATTATTTGTTATCGCATCATTGCCCTTCAGATGTTCCACCGCCTGTTTCAACTCCTCCCATCCCGTTTCCAGTTCCGCGAGGAACTCCTTGCCGGCTTCGGTGAGCTCGTAGTACTTGCGCGGGGGGCCGGAAAGGGACTCCTGCCACTCGTATTGCAGGATGCCGTTGTTCTTCAGTCGCGAGAGGAGGGGGTAGAGGGTGCCTTCCACCACAATCATCTTCGCCTCCTTCAGCTCGTTAATTATATCGGATACGTATGCGGGTTTCTTGCTGATAATCAATAGAATACAGTATTCCAAGTACCCTTTGCGCATCTGCGATTTCACATTTTCAGCATTTACATTCATCTCTTTTTTTTCTTTGAAGTTTGACGCTGCAAAAATACAATTATTTTAGTACCTTGTATCGCATAGTACTAAAAAAGTTATCAACATAAAATGTTCATAATAAAACTTCTTCCTTAAGCAGTCCATTCCCCTCCTTTGGAGGGGTGCCCGCAGGGCGGGGTGGTAAGACAACACGCACGCAGTGCTAATAACCCCACACAAGGCGATAGCCGCAGTATGGGGTTTGTCTGATATACCTCTTCCTTGAGCAGACCTGGGACGATAATGAAGATAGGTCGATGTTAACCCAGCGCCGACAGCAGCATGAAAATCCCGATTCCCAGATAGTTGCCGACGGCGTAGCCCAGCAGTCCGATGGCAATTCCGGGGAGGATGACCGATTTGTTGTTCAGGACGGCGGCCACCATCGGTACGAACGGAGGGGAATTGATGAGGGAAATGGATGCCGTGAGGGTGAGGTCGCCGTCGATTTTGAGGAATTTGGCGAATAGCAGCTGGAGCAGCAGCGATCCGAACACGGCGAAGGCGATGTACCATAATACAAATAGGTATCGGCTGAATTCCAGCTCGCGGATGTTCACCATCGTGGCGACGGCGAGGCAGAAGACATAGACGAAGTAAAGGCCTGTGTCGAAGGTGTTTTCGAGTTTTTTGAGGGGCTTCCAGAAGGAAAGTGCGATGGAGAGGGTGGTGAGTAGGATGATGATGACAGCGGTGCTGTTGTCAATGGGGATTACGAGTGAAAGCGCATAGGAGACAGCCACGATAATAGCGGCAACGCCGATGCCGACGGCGCGGTTTCCCAATCGCGACCAGAACGGTTTCGCGGGAACCTCTTCCGTTACAGAAGTGTCGGTTTCGCTGTCAAGGGTGGGGGAGGGTTGCTGGTTGGGGAAGAGCCAGCGGACCAGCCGGCCGCCAAGGAAGACGATGAATAGGAGGTAGAGGCTGGTGACCACGAGGTCGTAGCCGGAGACCAGCAGGAAGAGGTTGTCGGGCAGGTTGACGGCTTTGGCCACGGGCGCGAAGTTGGGGATGCCGCCGGTGTAGATGCCGGTCATGGCTGCGCTCACCCGCGCGAAGTCGGTGTTGCTAATGCCTGCATTAACCGCTTGACTGTGAAAGAGAAAAAAACCTCCAATGGTGACGGCGAGGATGCTGAAGAGTCCGACGAGGAAAGCTTTCACGGCCGCTTTCGCCGACCATGCGCGGAAGTCACAACCCAAAAGCATCAGCGGGATGGAAAGCAGCGCCGCCACGTTGGAGACATTGGTGCAGGTCTGCCGTGCGCCTTCGCCTACAATGCCGATGTTCCCGACTACTAACCCGATGACATAGAGAATCACCATCGGGGAAATTTTCTCGATGACGGGCCATTTTTTCGCCGCGAGCATGACGAGCAGCGGGACGGCGAGGAGGTAGAGCACGGTTACAATCATAGGCGATAGCGGATAAAGATTTGTGCAAAAGTAGTATTTTTTCGAATAGGAACAAAAAAAGACTTAAGACTTGAGACGTAAGACTTAACTCTTGAAGTTACAAGCTCGAGTCACAAGTCTTAGGTCTTTAAGTCTCAAGTCTAAAAAAATGTATCTTTGCCGCTCAAATTTACGATTATGCGTTACCAACCTTTGTCAGCTGAATTTTACACCCGCAACCGCCGGAATGTGGTCGGCGAGATGGCGGAGAACTCTGTGGCGATTCTCGTCTCGCACGACGAATACCCGCGCTGCGGCGACACCACGCACCCCTTCCGGCAGAACTCCGAACTGCTCTACCTCTGCGGAATCGACCAGGAGGAGACCGTCCTGATGATGGCGCCGTGGCATCCGAACCCCGCCTACCGCGAGGTGCTCTTTATCAAGAACCCATCGCCCGAGAAGATTGTCTGGTTTGGGCACCGGCTCTCCAAGGAAGATGCGAAGAAGCTCTCTGGCGTGGAGAATGTGATGTTCATCGAGGAGTTCGACAGCGTCCTCAACGCAGTGATGGTGCAGTCGGAGCACGTCTATCTCCACATCCCCGAAGACCCGCGTTTCCGGCAGGAGCTCCCGACTCGCGAAATCCGTTTCGCCAAGCAGCTGAAGAAGGACTATCCGCTGCACGACTACCGCCGCCTCGCCCCGATCCTCTACCCGCTGCGCAACGTCAAGTGCGCCGAGGAACTGGAGACGATGAAGAAGGCATGCGAGATTACGGGCAAGATGTTCCGTAGGGCGTTAACGGCCATAAAGCCAGGGAAATACGAGTACGAGATTGAGGCCGAGATGACCTACGAGGTGATTCGCAATGGTGCAACTACGCACTCGTTCGCGCCCATCATCGCCGCCGGCCCCGACACCTGCATTCTCCACTACATTAAGAACGACAAGCAGATGCAAGATGGCGACTTGCTGCTGATGGACTTTGGAGCGGAGTACGCCAATTACGCTGGCGACTGCTCCCGCACGGTGCCCGTGAACGGCAAATTCACCCCGAGACAGAAAGCTGTCTATGAGGCAGTTCTCGCCATCTACAAAGAAACGATCCCGCTCTTCAAGCCCGGCATGACCATCCACAAGATTAACGACTACGTCTTCAAACGGATGGACGAAGAACTGATCAAGCTTGGGCTTTATACGCAGGAAGATGTTGACAATCAAGATCCTGAGACGCCTTGTTTCAAGAAGTACTACATGCACAATACCAGCCACTTCATCGGCTTGGACGTACATGACGTGGGGCAGCGTGACTGGGTATTCCAGCCCGGAAATGTGCTGAGTTGCGAGCCTGGCATCTATATCGCCGAGGAGGGCATCGGCGTCCGCATCGAAACCGACGTGGTTGTTGCCGACACCCCCATCGACCTCATGGCGGACGTGCCGGTGGAGGTTGACGAGATAGAGCAGCTGATGACGCGATGACATTGATTGATACCATATTGCAGTGTCGCACCCTCTCTATTACTGGTACGGCAAAGAATACCGGTAAGACAGTTGCACTCAATTATTTGCTGAATCAACTTAAAGCATTACATAAAGTAATTGCGGTAACATCCATCGGCATTGACGGGGAGAAGACCGACCAGGTGACGCAGACGGAAAAGCCGGAAATCGAGCTTTACGAGGGGACGCTCTTCGTGACCTCAGAGTACCATTACCGTCAACGGCAGCTGTTGTCGGAAATCATTGACCTGTCGGGCGAGAGCACTTCGCTGGGACGTTTGGTGACGGCGCGGGTGCTGCAGGCGGGAAAGGTGATTCTCTCCGGTCCTGCGACCACTGGCGGCGTGCGGAGAGTGCTTGATAGGATGGGGGAGTACGGCGTCGATCTCACCATTGTCGATGGTGCCTTGTCGCGCAAAAGCCACGCCGCCCCGACGGTTACCGACGGACTTATCCTCTCCACGGGTGCTGCCATTGCTCCCGATCTCAACACCATCGTGAAGAAGACCTCTGAACTGCACGATCTGATGCAACTTCCTGCATACGAGACCGAAAAAGCTGACGAACTATTGCAAGTCGAGAACGGCATCTTCGCCTTGGAGGACGGAAATCCCGTGTCGCTGAACATCCCGTCGTCGCTGCTTTCCGACAAATACAAGACCGAACTGTTCGCACACGGCAACCAGCTTTTCATCAGCGGCATCCTTACCGACATGATGTTGAACTTCCTGAAAATGCAGCCCGAAGCGAAAGGTTGCGCGGTCGTTGTGAAGGACTTTACCAAAATCTTTGTCACCCCGATGACCTTGAGACTCTTCCAAAGCAAAGGAGGAAAGCTCTATGTGCTGAAGCGTCCGAATTTGATTGCTGTTACTGTTAACCCAGTGGCACCAAGCGGATTCTCCGTCTCATCTAAAGTGTTGATTGAAGTGATGGAGCGGGTGTTTGAGGTGCCGGTATATGACGTGATGGCGGGTTTATAGATGTTATAAAAAAAAGTAGAGACGCAAAATTTTACGTCTCTACCACAGGTTTATTCGTCAATACCGAATTATTCCACATGTTTCAATTTCTCCACCACCATCGGGCGGTCTTCGGCGTAGGTGACCCCGAACCAGTCGGCGGTGGTGTGCAGCACGCGGACTTTTGCTTCGCCACGGTCCATGACGGCGGAAACGGCGTCGGGAATCGGGAACTCAGCCTTGATGTTGCTCTCGTTATCCTTCAGGAACTGCGCGAACATGGTCTCTAACGTGTCGAAGAAGCGCGGGGAAAAGCCCCAGAAGTTCATGGAAACGGGTTCCTCGCCGGTGAGAGGGGTGACCACGCCGTCCTCGTCGTTTTCGATGCCATGGTCAGTGCGGGCGATCTTGCGCATCTCCTTGACGGTGATCAGGTAGCCGTCGCCATCGACCTGACAGACGCCGCGTGACACAGTACCGTTTTCCGACAGGGTTTTATCCAATCGGTAGCCAACCATCGCGAAAGCGGCGGGATCGTTGGCGGTCACGTCGCGCAGGTAGTCGCCTAAAATCTGGAAGGGCTCCTTGCCGTAGAAGTCGTCGGCGTTGATGACCGTAAACGGCTCTTTGATAGCGTCTTTCGCCACGAGGATGGCATGTGCAGTGCCATAGGGTTTCACGCGCTCGGGGTTCACGGAGAAGCCAGCGGGCAGCATGTCGAGCTCCTGGAAGACGTACTCCACGGGGATGACGTTTTTGTATCTCGGCAGGATGTATTCCTGGAAGTCGGCTTCCATACTGCGGCGGATGACGAGCACCACTTTGCCGTAGCCGGCCTCTGCCGCGTATTTTACGGAGTAGTCGAGGATGGTTTCACCATGCGGACCCATCTGGTCCAGCTGTTTCAGTCCGCCGTAGCGGCTTCCCATGCCGGCGGCGAGGATTAATAACGTGGGTTTCATATTGTTACTATTTGTTTGTTTCGTTACTGTCTCGTCCCACATCTACACTAAGTCCTTGATGGTGTTGCCGACGTTGATGAGGTGGTCGGCGACACGCTCGGTGTTCTGGGCCAGCGAGAGGTATTCCGCACCCACGGCGGGACTGCAAGTGCCCTCGTTCAGGCGGCGGATATGGTTGCGCTCCATCTCGTCGGTCAGATCATCGATGCGGTCCTCAATGGCGTTTGCCCGACGTAAGGCTTCCATATCTTTATTATGGTAGGCCAGCTTCACTTCGGCGTACAGCTCGCTCACTAACTGTTCCATCTGCAGGATTTCGTCAATAGCCTCCTGCGAGAAAGAAGCTTCCTGCTCCTTCAGCGAGTCGGCATATTCCACGATGTTCTCGGCATAGTCGCCGATACGCTCAAGGTCGCTCACGGTGCGGATGGTGCCGTTCAAGTAGCGCTGGTCGTAGCTGTTGAGGTTGTTCTCGGACAGCGATACGGAGTAGCGTAACAGCTCTCTGTTCAAGAAGTTGAGCTGGATTTCGGTGTCGCGGAACTCGTCGATTTCGCTGTAGTCCATCGTGGTGATGATCTTAATGGAGCGGTGGAAGTTGGTGATGGCCATGTCGGCCATGTTCTCGATTTCGGTTTTGAGCTGGCGGAGTGCCACGGCCGGGGTGGAAAGCATCGACGGGTCGAGGTATTTGAGGCGCGGCTTGTCGGATTTCTCCTCTTCGTCGGGGATGATGCGGCAGGCGGTGCTCACGAGAATGTCGGTCAGCGGCAGCACCACGAGCATGGTGGTGACGTTGAAGACGGTGTGGAACATGGCAAGCTGCATCTGCGGGGCGTTCGGGAACCATCTGCTGAAGAGGGTGCCGAAGCTCCAGTCGCCGCCGGTGAGCACCCGCAGCAACAGGGCGATAAGCAGGAACAGGCAGACACCCATTACGTTGAATATCAGGTGGATGAGGGCGGTACGCTTGGCGTTCACCCCGCTGGTCATGGCGGCGATGATGGCCACCACGCAGGAACCGATGTTGGAACCCATGGTGAGGTAGATGCCTTGGTCGAGGTTCACCAACCCGGTGACTACCATGGTGATAGCTATGGAAGTCATCACTGAGGAGGACTGGATGATGGCGGTGAGCAGGGCTCCGATGACGACTAACAGGATGGGGTTGCTGATGGCGGCCAGCATGGTTTTCACTTCCGGAAGCGCGGCGAACTCGTCCATGGCCGACGACATCATGCCCAGACCGACGAACAGCATACCGAAGCCGGTGAGAATGCCGCCTGTCTGTTTCCATTTGTCGCGCTTGGCGAACAGCGAGATGAAGGCGCCGATGCCTGCGAAGGCCGCAAAGATAATGGTGGTGGAGATGCTGTTGCGCCCGAACATACCGAGGGCCACCAATTGGGCCGTCACGGTGGTGCCGATGTTGGAGCCGTAAATGATGGTGGCTGCCTGCGTGAGGCTCATGATGCCGACGTTCACGAAGCCGATCACCATCACGGTGACCGCACCGCTGCTTTGGATGGCGGCTGTGCCTGCGAGGCCGATGCCCACGCCGACCCACTTGTTGTCGCCGGTCTTCGCGAAAAGCCTCCGAAGCCCGCGGCTACCTGCCGACTCCAGATTGTTGCTCATCGTCTGGCAGGCCACGAGGAACACGCCGATACCCGCCGTGAGGGTCAGGATTGCGATGATGACACTCGATATATCCATTTATTATTATAGGTTAAAAGGTTAAAAGTCAATGGTCAAAAAAACTCTAACCCAATTTAATAACCGGGTGCAAAGATACACTTTTTTTCTATTGGTTTGCGTAACCGAAAAAAATGTAACTTTGCACGTTTGTTTTTTTAGTGTTCGTTATGAAGAAATACGACTGTAAACAAGGAATTTTACACATTTTATGCATAGCCCTGTTGCTGTGCGCGGGTGTCGGCACGGTGTCGGCGCAGAACCGAGCCACCTCGAAGAAAACCCCGTTTTTCAAGACCCTGCCGTCGGCCTCGTTTCTCACGATAAACGCTGAGTATCTGGGCGGCTATCGTCCGAACCAGTATTTCAGCGCGCAGGTGCCGGCGTTCGGTTTCAAGGCGGGCACGATGCGCAATGTGGGCTGGTATATCAGCGCGATGACCAACTTCAATTTCAAGGGTGCGTTTGTCGTTTGCGGTGAGTCCGAAATCGACAACTTCTCAACCAGCAGCACCTATTTCGACGCGCTGGCGGGCATCACGCTGCGCTATTGGGCACCGCTGTCGTTCCACCTTGGACTCGGCTACACCTACCGCACTTTCAATAACGAGACGATTTACGGACAATGGGCGCACACGTCCTTGCACGTGTCGCAAGGACCAGCCGCCGCTGCGGGGTTCATGTTCCATCTCGGAGGTTTCGTTGTCTCGGGCGAAGTGGTTGGCGCGTATAATGTGCAAGGTCTCCACAATCCTGCCTATCAGGTGGATGAGACCCGATTCAGCTTCGGGGTCAAAGCGGGCCTTGGTATATGCATTCCTTACCGTTATCGTACGGAATTTCAGGAAAGTGAACGTCGCGGCACCCGCGCACCCGAACCGATAATCACTGAAAAGTCGGCTGCCACAACGGTCGTTTCGCAGCCGCAAACTCCTGCCCCAGTTATGGTCGCTCCGCAGCCTGTTGCCGCTGCCAATCCGCAACCTGCCGCCCCGGCCACAACAGAACCTGCAACCCTCGAGGTTGTCACCATGCCAGTCAGTCAGGTGATGCCCGGAAACGTCACCGTTTGCGGGCAGGTCCTCGGCACCACCGCTGAAGCGGTCACCGAGCGCGGCGTCTGCTGGGGCACCGACCCCTATCCGTCTGTCACGGGCGCGCACACGTCTGACGGCGTGGGCGACGGCTGTTTCACCACGGTGCTCACCGGTCTGAACCCCGGAACGGTCTATTACGTACGCGCTTACGCAGGAACCAAGTCGGGTGTCCTCTACGGGAACACGGTTTCCGTCACGATTCCGACGCAACCGAATTCCCAGCCTGCGGCGCCTCAGGTACAGCCTTTCCAACAACCGGCTCCTTTCCAGCAGCCGGCTCCAGTCCAACAACCGGCTCCGGTCCAGCAACCAGCTCCAGTCCAACAGCCAGCTCCGGTTCAGCAACCGGCTCCTGTTCAAGCACCCGCTGCTGCTCCTATGCAGCCCATTGCTCCTGTACAGCCTGTAGCTCCGCGAACTGCGGAAACGTCCGCGGCTGTTCCTGCCGAAGTTCTGCCCGACTGCCCTTCCTCGGTGAGTGATATTGAGGGGAACCTCTACCATACGATTCGGATTGGCAGACAATGCTGGATGCGCGAGAATCTCCGTGTTACCCATTTTGTCGATAGTGGGACGATGACGTTTTCTGACTCAGCCCTTCTCGACAGTCCCTGTTTTTACTGTCCCGGTGGCGACAGCGCCAATGTTCAGGAATACGGCTATCTCTACAACTGGTCTGCGGCGTCGAATAGGAGCACCATCTTGGACGCGTCCAACGGTGTCCTGCAAGGGGCTTGTCCTGACGGTTGGCACCTTCCCACGGATGCGGAATGGTCACAGTTGGTTGGCTTCTTGTCACAACAGCCCGTCTGTGTGTGTGGAACAGACAGCGACAATGTTGCCAAATCGTTGGCCAGCCAGATAGGGTGGAACACGGTGAATCTCAGTGGATCGAACTGCGCGGTAGGTTCGGGGCTCGAACGCAACAACGTATCGGGATTCTCGGCTATGCCGGCGGGTGTTTTCTACAAGGTTCCTTCCAACTTCGGCAGCAGCGCCGGATTTTGGACCTCCACGCCAGGCTCCCAAGGCCTCACCGTGCGCTTTCTCTACAGCGAGAGCTCTCAGCTGACCGCTTACGGTGACGAGCCCGGCATGAACGGCTATTCGGTGCGTTGTCTGAAGAATTGAGTTTAGGGTTTAAGACCAAAAAATGTATCTTTGCCCGTTTTTGAATGTTGAATTGAAATATTTGTAACGTAAAGTATATCAATAAAATAAAACCATTATGATGAAACCTAAAATTGTTATTGGAAACTGGAAAATGAACAAGGACTTCGAAGAAGCTGAAGACCTTATCTCCACCATTGAGGACGAATTGGCTGATTTTCAGCTGCAAACGGAAGTCGTGCTTTGCCCGCCGGCCATCTATGCCGAGCTGGTCACCGACCATGCCAGCGAGGAAGGCAGCAACTTCTATGCCGGTCTGCAGAATGTGAGCGAATACGAGAACGGTGCTTACACGGGCGAGATTTCCGCCGAGATGCAGGCCTCCATGGATGTCTCCTTCTGCATCGTGGGCCACTCCGAGCGCCGCAAATACTTCGGCGAGACTGACGAGATCGTACTCAAGAAGATGCACCGTCTGCTGGCCAACGACATAGTTCCCGTGATGTGCTGCGGTGAGACGTTGGAAGAACGCAAGGCCGGCAAGCATTTCGAAATTGTCGAAAAACAGATTGAATCCACCATCTGCACGCTCACGCCCGAGGAACTGGAGCGCGTGATGATTGCCTACGAACCCATCTGGGCCATCGGTACCGGCGAAACCGCCACGCCCGAGCAGGCACAGGAAATGCTCGCTTTCATCCGTTCTCTCATCGAGAAGAAGTTCGGCACCCAGCTCGCCGTCTTCACTTACATCCTCTACGGCGGCAGCTGCAACGCCAAGAACGCCCTCGAACTCTTCTCCCAGCCCGACGTGGACGGCGGCCTCATCGGCGGCGCCTCTCTCAAGGCCGACGAGTTTATCAAGATTATCGAGGCGGCCGAAACGGTCATTAAAGATAATTAGGCCTAAGACTTGAGACTTAAGACTTAAGACTTTAACTTGTTAGTAACGGGTAACCCCAATTCCCCTTCTATTTTAGAAGGGGCGCCCGTAGGGCGGGGTAGTAATATAGACATCAGAATTCCTTAGCCAATGTCCAGATTATCGTTGATACTGTTCACGTTCCTCATGGGACTCACCTACGCAACCTTCGCGCAGGACGATGACCCGTGCAAACAGACGATGGACAAGAACAGCGAGAAAGTCTTCAAGAAGGCGCGGGATTTCCACAAGTCGGGGAAGAAGGAGGAAGCCTACGAGCTCTACGAGGAGATTTTGGCCGACCACCCCGAATACCTGGAGGTGAACTACTACTACGCGTTAGGCTATTACCTGCCGTTAAAGGAAAACCAGTACTATTCCAAGAAAAAGGACAAGTCGGACGTGAAGAATGCGCTGGCCGCCTTCAACCGTATGTTCGAAGTTTGTCCCTATTATCGGCCTTACTGCAACCTCTATGCGGCGCAAATCGCCTATTTTAACGAACTTTACCCCGAGGCGGTGAAGTTTGCGGGCGTGATTGTCGATAATCCGGATCTCTTTCCGGAGGCCAAGGACGCCGACAAAATCCGGGAGGCGAAGCAGATTCTGCGGAAAGCCCGTTTCTACGACAATATTCTCAACCATCCCGTGCCCTTCGACCCGCACCCTGTGCCGAACATCTCGACCACGGCGGACGAGTACCTCGGTACGCTCTCGCCTGATGGGCAGCTCTTCTACTTCACCCGCCGCAAGTACGTGGCCGACAATTCTCCGTTCGGGCAAGGCGGCAAAGTGCAGAAGGAGTTCTTTAGCTGCAGCGAGAAAAAAAACGGACAGTTTTGGGAAGGTGACGCATTGCCGGATCCCTTCAACAGGGTTGACGGCGAGGGAAGTCCCACCATCAACCTCACCAACGACCTGCTGATTTTCGTGCAGCGGCATACGGTGAAGTTGCAGGGTGGCAACTACCCCAACTACGACCTCTACTATTCTGAGTACGACGGCTTTGAGTGGTCCGTGCCGAAGCCGCTGCCGGGCAAGATCAACCGCAACGACTCGTGGGAGTCGCAACCTTCGCTCAGCTCCGACGGTCGGGTGCTCTTCTTCGCCAGCGACCGGCCGGGCGGCCACGGCGGCTCCGACATCTGGTACGCCACCCGCAAGAGCGACGGCTCGTGGAGTGACCCCATCAACATGGGCCCGAACATCAACACCGAGCGGAACGAACGGTCGCCGTTCCTGCATACCGACAGCAAAACGCTCTACTTCTCCTCCAACGGCCACGACGGCCTCGGCGGGCAGGACATCTTCTATTCCAAGATGGACAGCAAACGGCAGTGGACTGAGCCGGTCAACATCGGTTCGCCCATTAACACCGAGAACGACGAGGTCGATTTCTTCGTCAGTTTGGATGGTAAAACCGGCTATTTCTCCTCCAACAATTACGGCGACAAGGACTGGAACATCTACCAGTTCGAGCTCTACGAGGAGGCCCGTCCGCACACGATGGTCATCGTCAAGGGCAAGGTGTCGGTGGATGAGGGCAATTTGGAGAATGCCGTCGTTGAGATTCGCGACACGAACGCCAACGTGGTTTCCACGGGTGTTGTGAGCACGACGCAGGGCAAGTATGCGGTGGCCGCCGAAATTCAACCCGACAATCCACAACCGCTTATCGTGAATGTGAAGAAGGAAGGTTATAGTTTTGATACCCAGATTATTAAGCCAGAAGAAATCACCGAAGAGATTGTGGAGAAGGATGCCGAAGTGAAGGCCGTGGAGACCGGCAAAGTTTGCGATTTGCGCGACATCTATTACGAGACCAACGACTTCAGCCTCACCTCGGAATCGAAGATGCTGCTGGCGCTCTTTATCGAGTTTTTGAAAGAGAACCCGACGGTGAAGGTCGAGATTCAAGGACATACCGACAATATCGGTCGCGATGAGGACAACCTGCTGCTGTCGGAGAACCGTGCCAAGTCGGTGTACGACTACGTGGTGTCGCAAGGAATTCCAGCTAACCGGCTGAGATACAAGGGTTATGGCGAGTCGAACCCGATTGCCGACAACAACACGGCGGAGGGGCGCGCCAAGAACCGCAGAACCGTTTTCCTGATCTATGAGAAGTAAGCACATCTATTTTTTAGGCATTGGCGGCATCGGGATGAGCGCGCTGGCGCAGTATTTCCTGCAGCGCGGCGACAGCGTTTCCGGTTACGACCAAACGCCCTCCGCAGTCACCGACATGTTGCTGCAAAAAGGTGCGGCTATCCATTTCGAGGGGGATGTGAAGCAGATTCCTAACGACTTGGACTTTGTGGTATATACCCCTGCGGTGAAGCCGGATTTTGTTGAGTACCAATACTTTGTTGAGAAGAATGTCCCGATGTACAAGCGTTCGCAGGTGCTCGGTCACATCACGGACGAGTTGCGCACGCTCGCGGTGGCGGGCACGCACGGAAAAACTACCACCACCTCGATGATTGCCCACCTGCTCTATCCCGAGCAACCGCTCGCTGCGTTTGTTGGGGGGATTTCCAAGAACTTGGGTGACAACTACGTTTGCAGTCCCAATCCAGACACCGCCGTGGTCGAGGCTGACGAGTTCGACCGCTCCTTCCTGACGTTGCACCCCGAGGTGGCCGTCATCACCTCCATGGATGCCGACCATCTGGACATCTACCGCGATGTGGAGGATTTGCGCGGCGCGTTCCAGCAATTTGCGGCCCAGACCAAGCGGGCGGTGATTGTGGAAGAGGCTGTGGAGCAGTATGTTGACCATCCCGGGAAGCGGGTTTACGGCACCGGTACCATTTCCGACTATTACGCTTACGACATCGTTTACCGGCAGGAGGTCTCCTGTTTCTCGTTGCACACGCCGTGCGGAGAGATTACGGGTTTGGAACTTCCGGCGCACGGTATATATAATATATTGAATGCCACCGCGGCCATCGCAGCCGTTTTGGAGGCGTTTCCGAATATGTCTGTTGAGCGTATCCGGCAGAAAATCAGTACATTTGCAGGCGTGAAGCGTCGTTTCGACTACATTGTGCGCCGCCCGGACTTTGTCTATATTGACGACTACGCGCACCATCCCAACGAGATGTGCTCGTTCATCACCGCTGTGCGGGACATTTACCCCGGAAAGAGCATCTGCGGGGTCTTTCAGCCGCACCTTTACACTCGTACCCGCGACTTCGCCGACGAGTTTGCCGCCGCCCTCGACCTCCTCGACCACGTCATCCTCCTGCCCATCTATCCCGCGCGGGAGAAGCCGATAGAGGGCATCACCTCGGAGTTTTTGCTCTCGAAGGTGACGGTCGCCGACAAGCGGGTGCTGCAGAAACCCGAGCTGGTGCCCTTCCTGCAGACCCACCGTCCCGATGTGCTGCTCACCATCGGCGCTGGCGACATCGACCGGTTTGTGCCGGTGTTCGCGACACTGTAGGTAGTGGTGTGGTGCGTCTCTATATTTGAGGCAGTGGCATGTCATTTTCTTCAAAAAAAATACTGTATTCCATCGGCGCATTTTCAAAAAAATGGTATTTTTGCCGTTCGTTGTGATTTGAGACCGATGGATAAAAATAATAAAAAACCATACTCGGAAAAGGAGGTTAGAAGCATCAAGGTGGCGCTGTTCTGCATCGCGGCGGCGTTGATTTTCTACTTGGGCTCCACATTCCTGAAGGGCATCAATGTTTTCGGCAAGAAAAACTACTACTACGCCGTATTTGAGGATGTGGGCTCGCTGCATGAAAGCGCGAACGTCTCGTTGAACGGCTACGACATCGGCAAGGTGACGGACATCAAGTTGCTGAGTTCCAACCCCGTCCGCATCTGCGCCGAGATTCTCATTACCGAAAAGCTCGACATCCCCCGCGACTCGCAGTTCGAAGTGCTGCAAAAGGACCTGTTAGGCGGCATGTCGGTGAATCTCCATTTGGGAAATTCACCAGAGTTGGCCCACCGCGGCGACACCCTCGGCTGCTACCTCGCCGGCGGTATGATGGACGGTGTCGGTGACCTCGTGGCGCAGCTGCAAAGCATTGTCGCATCGGTGGATACCATCGGACAGAACCTGAAGTTAGCCTTCCGTTCGGAGGATTCCATCAATGGCGGCACGATGATCAAGAACACGTTAGAGAACCTCGAGCACACCACCGCAAACCTCTCCAAGCTGTTAGCTGACAACGGTGGCAAGGTCAACAACGTGGTTTCGCAGCTACAAGTGCTGTCAAAAACCCTCGGCGATGCGGCCCCGAAAATCGACGCCATTATCGCTAATGTGGATAATATCTCCGATTCGCTGGCGCAGGCCAATATCCGCACGCTCGTTAACAACGCCCAAAGCACCGTGGATAATGCCAACGCCATCATCGCTGGCGTGAAGAACGGCAAGGGCACGGTCGGGCAGCTCTTGCAGAACGATTCGCTGTTCAACAGTCTGAACAGCACCATCGGAAGTCTTGATTTGCTGGTTCGGGACATCAAGGCAAATCCCTCAAAATACATCAACGTCACCATCCTTGGTAGGAAAGAACAGAGCCAGGAACGGAGAACAGAAAGAAAAGAAGAAAGAAAAGACAAGAATAATAACGAATAAATATGGAAATTACAGGAAAATTGATTCAGAAGCTGCCCGTGAAGTCGGGTGTCAGCAGTTCAGGTAATAACTGGTCGAAGGCCGAGTTCGTCATTGAGACCATCGAGCAATATCCCCGTAAGGTGTGTGCCAATTTGTGGGGCGACCGCGCCCGTGCCCTGGACCAGTTCCAGGAGGGTGCGCTCATCACGGTCTCCTTCGATTTGGAGTCGCGTGAGTTTAACGGCAACTGGTACACGGATGTGAAGGCTTGGAAGGTGGAGCCCGCTACGCTTGCAGCCGCTACCGGTGCGCCCGCGCAAGGCTACATGCCCCCGCAACAGCCCGTCTATCCCCAGCAGCAGGGGTATGCCCCGCAGCAGCCGGTCTATCCGCAGCAAGGTTACGCGCAGCCCCAGCAGCCCGTCTATCAGCAGCCGCAGGGCTATGGACAGCCGCAACAGCCCGCCTATCCGCCCCAACCGCAGGGATATGCGCCCGCTCAGCCCGCCCAGCCTCAGGCATACGCCCCGGCCGCGCCGCAGCAGCCAAACCCCGTTGCCCAGCAGCCTATTGATATGGGTAACATGCCTCCGATGCCGCAGGAAACCTTTACGGATGAGGGCGGTGCCGATGACCTGCCGTTCTAGGAGTCATCTGCGTCCCGCAGATGTTATTAAGCTGTCTGCGTCCCGCAGATGTTATGCGTCCCGCAGATGTTATTAAGCTGTCTGCGTCCCGCAGATGTTATTAAGCTGTCTGCGTCCCGCAGATGTTATTAAGCTGTCTGCGTCCCGCAGATGCATTAAGGAACCGTCTGCGTCTCGCTGACGAATAAAAAATACTATATGATAGAAGGAATTTGTCATTTGACGGTCGTCCCTATGCGGGCCGAACCGTCGCACCGTGCCGAAATGGTGAGTCAACTCCTGTTCGGCGAGACCTACCTTGTGCTGGAAACGTCGGACGAGTGGGTGCATGTCAGATGCCACCACGACGATTACGAAGGCTGGATCCAGCGCAAGCAGTATCGTGAACTCTCGGCAGAAAGTTTTAGTGACTACCTGAATGTTAATAAGTTACGTTTGAGCATTCCCTTCGTCACGAGTGGCGTGCGGGTGCCGAATGTGTTGACGATGGGGGCGTTGATGGTCACGGATCCAGAGCGGAGTCCGTTTTCGGAACGGGCGATGCTTCCGAATGCGGAAAGCTGGTGGCCGGCGGACGGCGTGCCCGACATTCCCCGTGTGGAACGTATGGAGCTGCTACGTAAATTGGCTATGTCATTGCTCGGAACCCCCTATCTCTGGGGTGGTCGCACCCCGCTCGGTATCGACTGCTCGGGCTTCGTGCAGCTGATTTACTCGTTAGTGGGTGTCCAGCTGCCCCGCGATGCCTCGCAGCAGGTGACCTACGGTGAGCCCCTCGACTTCGTCCAGGAGGCCCGTCTCGGCGACCTGGCCTTCTTCCACAACGAGGAGGGCCGTATCGTCCACGTGGGCATGATGCTTGACGACAGCCAGATTATCCACGCCAGCGGCAGCGTCCGCATCGACCGCATCGATGAAACCGGCATCTTCAACGAGGATTTGCATCGTTACACACATCAATTGCGGGTGATTGTGAGGGTGTAGAGATGCAAAATTTTGCGTTTCTACGAAAACGGAGACCGATTGTGATATATGAATAGGAAAAAAATCATCATTATTGTTGTAGCATGCGTCTGCGTGGTTGCAGGCGTGTTTGCCGCGTTGTTCTACAAAACATTCATGGCGGAAAACGTCCGGAACAAGGATGTGACCGTGATTGTGCCGCCGGAGGCAACCTTCGAGCAGGTGATGGACACCCTGCGCAAATACGAGGTGCTGAAATCTGAGGAGACCTTCCGAAAAACAGCGAAGGCGTTGAAATACAAGACGATGCGGATCGGTAAGTACGACATTTCCGACTGCCGCACGAACTTGGATTTGGTGCGGTTGCTCCGTCGCGGGCAGCATTATCCCGTGAAGTTCACTTTCAATAACGTGCGCACGGCCGACCAGCTCGTCGAGAGGGTGGGGCACAAGTTCTTCTTCGAGCCGGAGGAACTCTCCGCGCTGCTCCACGACCGAAGCTATATGCAAAAGTTCGGACTGTCGGATACCACTGCCGTATGTCTTTTCATCCCAAACACTTACGATATTTACTATGACATCACGGCGGAGGAATTCCTCGACCGGATGAGCCATTATTACGAGCAGTTTTGGGATGAGAGCCGGAAGAAATCGGCTGACGAGATTGGGCTGACACCGGTACAGGTGGCCACGCTCGCCTCGATTGTGGAGGAGGAGAACATGCGCCCGTCGGAGAAGGCCATCATTGCGGGGTTGTACATGAACCGCTTGAACAAGGGCGTGTTGCTGCAGTCTGACCCGACGGTGAAGTTCGCCCTTGGCGATTTTGCCCGCAAGCGCATCCTCAATGCCGACCTGCAGGTGGATTCGCCATACAACACCTACAAGTACGCGGGTTTGCCGCCCGGCCCGATCCGCATCCCGGAGGCATCAACGATGGACTCCGTCTTGCACTACCGTCATCACAACTACCTCTACATGTGTGCCAAGGAGGATTTCTCGGGCTATCACAATTTCACGGCCAGCGCCGACGAGCACGCCCGCAACGCCGCTCGATACCGCGCCGCGCTGAATGCGAGAAACATCAAACGGTAGAGACGTGCCATGGCGCGTCTCTGCTGGCATCAACAAAAAAGGTCGTGAATCAATCACGACCTTTTTCATATCTTGGTGATCTGTACTGGATTTGAACCAGTGACCTCTTGCCTGTCAAGCAAGCGCTCTAAACCAACTGAGCTAACAGATCGTCTGTCTGAAATCGGTGGCAAAAATACACTTTTTTTGATTCTGCCAACATCTTTTGGATATTTTTTTTGAGTTTATGTAATGATTTGTATAACAGACTGTTGCTTTAGATTGTTATGCGTTTCTCTACTTGTGCTTGATGGTCTTTTCTTGATTCTTGGGCTGATTTTCGCAAATCTTTTGGTGATTTCCTCACCACGCTCACCCTTCGCTCGAAGTTGATCTTCACGAGGTACGTGCCGGAGGGATAGAAGGGCGTGTCATGTTGCAGGTTGCAACAAAGCCAACAACTGATTGTATGTCAATATCGGGATGCCTCTGTGCTCGCCAAGTTCAGTAAGGTCTTTGTCGCCGCTGACGATGTAATCCACGGGCACACTTTCGGCCATCGACAACAGGTAAAGGTCTTTGATGTCACGAATAGGCGAAGCCGCATCCACGGTTATGTCCGTAAAATAGCAGACATCATACACCATTTCGAAAAAACGGCGGCGGGTTTCCAGGGGAATGATGTTGTCGAATTTGGGGCGTGAAATGACCATGCGGATTTCATCCAACAGCTGTTCACAGACATACACCTCCACATCATGGCGGCAAAGCACCTCCTTGATGGATGCGAGGCGTTTGCCAATCATGAAGGATATCCAAAGGTTGGTGTCAAACAGAATTTTCATTTCCCGTAGCGTACTGCGTTCACTTCATCGGCTATTTCCTCGTCAGTCATTTGCGGGGTTTTCGGGCAGGATTCGAGAAAACGCTCCACGGATGCGCGACGTGTGCGGACGGACCAGCCCATCCGGGCGGCCAATGCCTCAAAGAAACTGTAATCCGCTGAGGGAATGGATAATACAATGTCTTCCATAATTCTTGTCTTTAATACGTGTTCCTTTTATGAATGCGGCAACGAATCACATACGGATGCCGCATTTCGATTCGGCAAAGATACATTTTTTCCAATTCGCTGCAATTCTTTTCCTCGTATTTCACGCCTCATCATTCATTATTCTTAATTCTGCATTCTTAATTCTTAATTACCTTCCTCACCACGCTCACCCCTCGCTCGAAGTTGATTTTCACGAGGTATGTGCCGGAGGGATAGGGCGAGAGGTCGATTTCGGGCAGGGACGTGCCGTGGGGCGAATCCAGGAGGGTGGCCAGTTTGCGGCCCTGGAGGTCGAGCAGCTCGATGCTGCGGTAGCCGTACATGTAGCCGCACACGGTGGTATGTCCGTCCGTGGGGTTGGGATAGAGGTAGATCTCGCGTTCGCGGTTCTGGTAGTACTCGTCGATGCCCACGGAGTCGTCGGGGACGAAAGGCTGGGTGAACTCGGGATTGTGGTAGAGGGCGAATACCGCGTTGGAATGCCCCGATGGGCAATTTACGTGCAAATTGTTGCCAAAAGTTACGGGAGAAGTAGCTAATAACGATACGATAATGTTTCCATTTTCATTAGCATAAACACCTAAACTTTGATTCATTTTGATCAAATCCGAGCTATGTGCCGAATTTTCAACACTAATAAACTGACCGTTATCCTGCCACGTTGACAACCAATATTCAAGAGTGTTATTACAACGTGAAAAAGCAAAGACTCGATTTTTTACAACAGCTGGTGTTCTGCTTCCCGTAACATTTTCTGCAGGTACGATACCATGATTGATATACTCGCCTGTGATTGCGTTATATTTTGCAAAGAAACAAGTATTAGAATGAATCCCTTGAAATTGTTCCAAATGCTCTCCGTCATCAAAATATATCAGGCTGTTTTCATCGTATCCGGCATTACCAAGTACATATGTTGAATTGTCATACAATGCGTTACCATACCATTCCACTCTTGCATATCCATCATCGTTATTATTTTTCGTAGTAAATATCTGGTTACTCCATAACGGAGAACCATCCGTATTGTATTTTATGATAAAATTACAATATTCAGCGGACGAGACATCGTTAATAGTGGCACAATGCGTACTATCCCACCACAAATGCACAGGATATTGATTTAATTCACCCCCAAAACCTGGAATACATTGGGCTAATTGAAAATAACCGGAGACGAACATATTATCGTTTTCGTCAAACGACATTCCCTGTAAATATGGATAGAACAAATATTTGACATAGTCACCTTCTGGATAGCCTGCGACAGGTGCAATGCCATCTGTTTCAATGATAAGAGGTTTTGCAAAGTCTAACTCATAATTGGATGAGAATTTATATAATGTTTATTTCAATAGAAGCATTTGCATTGCCTGGGAGATACAGGTTATATGTTTTGTTAGAGTCACCGTCAACAACTATCGTATAAGGTTGGTCTTCATATCCTTTATACTGGATAAAGGTATAGACAAAGACACTCCCGTCATTGCCGATGTGGACAGGGCTAATCGCGGGCATGCACAAAGGCATATTACGTCGTATAGAATCTATTCCGTTAAAATGCGAATCTCTCGAATAGGTTTCCACAAAATGGTCCTCCAACAGATTACCGTCCAAATCCAATTGGGCAAAGAAAGTCCACCTGTGGTAGGGCTTAAAGGGAAGTTCCTGTTGTTCTTCGGGAATGTTATTGAGTTCATATTTGTAAACAAGTGTGTCCAAATAGTACAACCAATCATCGGAATAGCTACCGTAAAAGGCGCAGTTTCCTGCAATATGGACTTTGTTGTCCCTGACCTCCATCCATAAGGGGTATGCCATTTCCGCACTACTTTTCACCACCTTATACCATAGCATATTTCCCGAGGTGTCAAACTTTGCCAACAGAATTGAGCGTTCGCCATTGTTTAGCACTTGTGCATTGTTAACGAATTGGAGGTTAATTCCGTCATACACGGGAGTCCCTCCCATACTCCCATAAACATAAAAGTTTCCATCCTCATCGAAAGCGGTGTTGGTGATTGTATTATAGTATGCATTACTTAAGCCGTCTGTCCCGCTCCAGTAATGCGCCCACTTCCACTCGCCTTGGGCGGAGGCGGCGAGGGTGATGAAAAGGGTGGCGAGGGTGGCCACGAAAAGGGGGAGTTGTTTTTTCATAGGGTTTAAGGTTTAGGGTTTAAGGTTTAAGGGAGTAGGGAATAGTTTAGTTTCAAGTTTCAAGTTTCATGTTTCAGGGTTGCCATGAAACTTGAAACCTGAAACCTGAAACTACTTTTCCGGCGGCAAAGATACAACCAATTTTCCGAACAATTTTATGCCCCAAAGCAAAAATGTGTTGCCCCACGGCAAAAATGTGACGTGTCGCCCATATTCGGCAGTCGTGCGGAGTGCTCAGGCACTTGACAACCAGTAAATTATCCACAGTTCGCAAGATAATGCCCCAAACGGCGCTTTTTGGGGCAATAAGGCCATGAGAGGGTACAACGGAGGAATAAAAATGACTATCTTTGCCACCGTAATCAAACAACATTGTTATGAAACACCGGAACACCATCGTCACCATCCTGCTGAACATCCTGTTTTGCATCGCTCTGCTGTGGTTCTTTTCAAGGAACGCATTCCTCCGGCCCTATCTGGGCAGTGCGACCAAGGAGTTTTGTTCGGGACTGCTGCTGCTGGCCACCTTGTATGCCAACTATTATATCCTCTACCCGAAACTCTATCGGGGCCACACTTCGCTGTATTGGCTTTCAGTCGTCGCGGCCTGCCTTGTGGCGGGAGCCGTTGAGCTGGCCTTGGGCTACTCGCTCATCTCGCAATGCCATGCATTGTGGATCAAAGAGATAGGAGCATTCCATTATTTCACCAAGCTCCTGTTCCTGGTCTTCAGCCGCAATCTCGCTTTCAACTTCTTCCCCTATATGTTACGGGAACGGAAGCAGCTGCGGCAGTCCTTGGAGACGGAGGTGAAGGTGGTTTACCAGTACGCCCGGATGATTGACGTGTGCGACGACGACAACAACTGCCGGCACATCCCCGCCGACGATATTCTCTATTGCCAGAAGAACGGGAACGAGACGGATGTCCATACGGTGGACGGCATCAAATACACCCGCTACTGCACCATCAAATATCTGAGCCAACATCTTGGCGATGAGGAGTTTGTGCGCATCTCCCCTTCCGTCATCGTCCCTTTCCGGCACATCGCCTCATGCGACGGGAAGACGGTGGTGATGAAGAACATGTCTGACACGGAGGCACCCCTCGCCTTCGACCTGGACACCCAACGGCACCCCCAGGCGGCCGCCGCCATTGCCGAGCACCTGCGTGCGGACCAGGCGGACACGGAAGCCGCACAGCCGGACAGCAAGGAGGGGAAGGCCAAACGGAGCCCGTCCGTGCCGCCCCAGGGCAAGCTCGACACCGTGCTCAACTACATCCGCGAGCACCCCGGCTGCCGCTCCACGGAAATCATCGCGCACACCTCCTACCCAAAAACCACCCTCGACCGCTGCCTCTCCGACCTCAAACGGCAGGGACTGATCGAATACCGCGGCAGCAAGAAGTCGGGAGGATACTACGTGGTGGGCGATTCGCCCTTTTCATAATTCAGTTCTCATAAGACAATAAAAAAATATTTGGACATGAAGAATTATCTGTTCTTTTTCGTTTTAGTGCTTTTTCTATTCGCATCCTGCCGAGAGAAGGAGCCTGTGGTTATCGTCATAGAGAACGCTGTCACCGACTATGACGGAAATACATACAACGCTGTGCAAATCGGCAAGCAAGTCTGGATGAAAGAAAACCTTCGCACAACGCATTATGCCGACGGCACGCCGTTAGGTGAAAATGACTACTATTTGGTTGAAGAGCCTTTCAATGCGCCTGAAGAGTACGGCTACCTTTACATCGACAAAGCGGCCGCTTTGGGCGGGTCGCAAAGCAATGACGCCTCAGGCAGCGTTCAGGGAGTCTGTCCTGAAGGTTGGCATCTGCCCTCTCGATACGAGTGGCTGATATTGAGCCGGTATGTGGAACAGTTCACGGGCGATGTGGTCGGTGCTCTTTGCGCGACTGTGGGATGGGGACCCGACACAAACGGCATTCACAATCTGGAGGAGATCAACAGTTTTGCGTTTTCCGCCCTTCCATCCCGGAAAATGGAGTACTATTCGTACAGCAAACCCGTTGCATCTTTTTGGACTTCAACCGTATATGAAACCGACGCTTCCCATCCGCCGGTACTCCATCATTATGATATGGCCGTATTGGATTATTACAGCAACTTCCAATACGAATTCTGGTGTTACGGCGGCCATTTCCCTGCCGCTTCCGTACGCTGTGTCCGAAATGAATAACTTAAACCAACGTTATGAATAAAAAGATAATTGTTGCCAGCATGTTGATGCTCTTTTGCTGGCAGATTTCCGGTCAAGAAAACGAGCAGCAGCCGTCGGGTTTCCGCCGCCATGAAATCGGCATATCCGTCGGTGCTTTCTCACAGCCAACCCTTTTTTATGCCTTATCGGAAGTGCTTCCTGTCTTTTATAATGGATATAAGGGTGAAAACAATAAGATTATCCAGTATAATATCGGAACCTTTTCACTTTCCTACCGATATCATTTCACGGAGCGTCAGAGCTTGGGTGTTGTATCTACATTGCTGTTCAGCAAGATAGTGGACAAATACTACGTGAATGACCATTCAGGATTCTTTACCTTTTGGTCGTTGGAGCCGCAGTATCGCTTTACGTACAAGCGGTTCAAATACTGTGCATTGTATTTTGGGGCGGCCGTAGGTGTCACCTTCCGCATTGCCAGCAACGACAAGCTTCCCGACCTGGATTCGGCCGGCGGAGGCTGGTTCTCCGTTGACTACGGAAGATTCTTTGCTATGCCTTCCTCGCACATCACATTTTTCGGCATCTCCGTCGGCAAAGACAACGCCGCCAATTTCGAGCTGGGTTTCGGCACGCAGGGGTGGGGTACAGCTTGAAATTTTGAGGATTTTTCCGCACCACCAGTTGTCAATCAGTCGTAAGGAACAAAAGTGACAACCTAAATCAGCGTAAGACAAACATAACGAACCTTAAACTAAAAAAAACACCCCGAAACCCGTTCCGAGGTGTTTTTTAGTTTCAAGTCTTAAGTCTCAGGTTTCAGTAGAGACGCAAAATTTTGCGTCTCTACATTCACGTCTCATGTATTATCTTTTCTTCAGCCCGAGGATTTCGCGCGCTTCGTCGGAGGTGGCGACGGGACGGCCGAGGAGCTTGGCCATGCGGACGACCTTATCGACGAGTTCGCCGTTGCTCTTGGCGAGGACGCCGCGTTCGAGGTAGAGGTTGTCCTCGAAGCCTACGCGCACGTTACCGCCCATGACGATGGTGGGGGCGGCCAGGGTGAAGGCGTGGCGGCCGATACCGGTGCTCGTCCAGGTGCTGCCGGCGGGGATGTTCTTCACGAGCCAGCAGAGGTTATCGACGGTGGCGGGGGTGCAGCCGGGAACGCCCAACACGAAGTTGAACTGCATCGGGGCACCGGGCACTTCGCCCTTGCGGGCCATGGTGAGGATGGTGTCCAGATGGCCCATTTCGAAGCACTCGTATTCGGGCTTGATGCCGCGTTCGATCATGCGTTTGCCGAAGGCGCGCATCGTGGGCATCGTGTTGTCGAAAATCTCGTCACCGAAGTTGCAGGTACCGCAGTCGAGGGTGGCCATCTCCGGAATCGGGGTGGTGTCGGTCGATTGCAGACGCTCGTCGGGAGTCATACCCACGGCACCGCCGGTGGACGGGATGAGGATGACGTTCGGGCAAGCCTTGTAGATGGCGTCCTCGCATTCCTGGAAGCGGGCACGGCTCTGGGTGGGCGTGCCGTCGTCTTCGCGCACGTGTAGGTGCACGATGGCGGCGCCGGCATCCACTGCGCTCTTGGCCTCGCGCACAATCTCCTCAACGGTGTAAGGCACGGCCGGATTCTGTTCTTTTGTAACTTCTGCACCGCAAATGGCGGCGGTTATAATCAGTTTCTCCATGATGTTTCTATTTGCTTTTGTTGTTATTATTTCAGTGATAAGACTTTAGACTATAGACTTAAGACTTTTTACTCACATCATAAATCTTAAGTCTCAAGTCTCAAGTCTCAAGTCTCAAGTCTTAAGTCTTATCAAGTCTTAAGTCTTAAGTCTTAATTTTTTCTCTGGCATTGTTTCGGCACCACGCACGTACCTGACGCGCGGCAGACGACCACGGGCTCTTCCAACACGTCGGCGGCGGAAGCGCTGATGTCGGGACGAGGACGGACGACTTTGCGGGCCTCGAAGACCATCTTGCGGGAGGTGTTGCCCACCTTGGTGATTTCACCGACAGCCTCGATGTAGTCGCCAGCGTATACGGGGGCGAGGAATTCCACGTTGTCGTAGGCACAGAACAGACCTTCGTCACCGTCTTGCATGATGAGCAGTTCTGTGGCCACATCGCCAAACAGGGCGAGCATGTGGGCGCCGTCCACCAGGTTGCCGCCGTAGTGGGCGTCCTGCGAACTCATTCTCAAACGAATCATTGATGTTTTCTTTTCTTCCATAATGTACTGTTTTTCAGACTATTTATTGTTTTATTGAACGTTTTTTTCAGATTCGGCAAAGGTACATAAATTTCAAATATACACCGACATGCTGAAATTGTCGTATGTCTATACTAGGTATGCCCGCCTCTACAAAACAATTATCTTGCACGTCTCGTTCCCCATCTTGACAATATAAACCCCTTTGTGGCCGATCATCTCCAACGGTATACAGTTTTCGCCCTTTTGCAGGAAATTGTGTTGCATGTACACGATGTTCACGTTCAAGTCATATACTTCCACCTTCACAATGTTGGCCGATTCTGATTCAATCAGTAGGTTGACAGGCTCGCCAGCGCGTGCAGGATTGGGAAAACAAGCCAGTTTTGTGACATTGTCGTCGTTCAAGTGGAAGAAATTGCGGGTCTGAAGCCGGAATCGCACCTCCCTTCTCGCAAGAAAGTAGTCAACATAATAGCAATACTCCTTCCACTCCGCGATATTTTTGGGATTGTTAAACCGTTGCGACTGTTGCGGAATCTCATCGCTGAGTTGCTGCTGGATTTGGTTAAAAAGAGGTTTTGTGGCCTTGTAGTCGAAACACGTGTTGTTGAGTTGTTCCAGTCTTTCGAGAAACTGTTTCTTGAAAGTCTCGTTTTCAATCAGTTTCCGGAAAAAGAGTGTGGACCATCTGGAGGTGGGCCAGGAGAAGTCTCCCGTGTAAGTGGCATTTTCGTAAACGTCGAAATCCTCATCCGAGAGGCACCAGTCGCCGTCGTAGAAGACCCAGTGCCACATACCGCCGGGGACCTGCCAGCACCGCACGTTGTTGATGGGCCAGTCGCGGTTGGCGGAAAAGAGCTCGAAAAGGTAGTAGTCGATTATGTTGGGAATGTCGATTTTTTCGGAGAAATGGCTGTATTGGACGGAATCGGAGAGGTCGGCATCCATAAGTGCATAATAGAGCGAGTAGAATTCGTCTGACGAACCCTCCTCTGCCTCGGCCCAGTTGTCGACAATGTTGACATTGTCATGGTCAACGTCGTAGTGGCTTTCCAAATAGCGCTCGTCAGCTTTCTCCTCAAAGAAATAGATGCCCCAATACTCGCCGTTGAGGAATAAGGTTACGGGGCGGGATGCCGTTGTGCCCATGTTGAGTGGGGAGGCTATATGGTTCGACAGCCAGTCTTGTATTCCGGCAGGCGTGCAAGAGTTGTTGAATGGTCTGAGTATCAGGTGCTTGAATTTTTCAATATCGGATTCCTCAAAAATCTTGTATTTGAAGTTTTTCTTTCCATATTCGTCTCTTGCGTAGATTTTAAGCCCCTTCTGTTGGGCGCGGCGGGTGACAGGTCCTCCGTGGGTGCGCAAGCCCGCCGTTTGGTTAAACCCCTCATTTTCTGTATCATAGTATTCCACATTGACCGTTCGTTCCCACTCGCGGCCGTGTTGGGAATAGTTTCCCGGCAAATCAACATGTTCTGGATCGAACAGGTCACCCGGCACCAGAATGCCCGTGTCGTGGGCGAATAGCGGCAGCGAGTCGGCGCAGATGGAAACGATGGATAGACCATGTACGTCGCAGCCCAACGAGCCGATGAAGTAGGATTGCGTGGTCACCGGCCCGACGCGGTTGCCAGCATTGTCGAATGCTGCGGCGCGGATGACGATGCCTTTCGTCACAGAATCAGGGAGATAGAACTCATCTTCCGGCGAAATCAGAACTTTGTAGATGTCCGAGCGGGATTTCAGGCTGTTGCTCAGCATTAACGGCTCCGAGTAGAGGGCGGAATTTTCGTTCGGGGTAGCACCGTTGAGCGTGTAGCGGATTTGGTATGCTGTGTTACTGGATGTTAGCGTTACGGGGAAGGCGTTGGGATAGACACCCCCTTTGGGTGAAATCTGCACCCCATTGTTCTGAGCCAGTAACCAGGTCGGCAGCAGAAAACAGAGAAGTAACAGGGATGCACGTTTCCGACGAATTATCAGGAAAATAAGTGAGGTGGACATGAGAATCACCAAAAGGAAGATGAGAATAGGGATTGTATAGGAGATTTTGGTGATTTCGCACACCGCGTTTCCCACCTTGATGACATATACACCCGACCGTTTGCCCAGATTCACCGGCACTTTGTTTTCCCCTTCATGCAGGAAAACGAACTGCCTGTGTATCGTATCTCCCTTGGGATCAATAATTTCCATATATGCAGTGCATCCCTCTTCCGCTGTGACCTTCAGTTTGAGGTTGTTTTTGGACGACGTGCGCTTTCGGAAATAGACCGCGGAGAGCACTTTCTCGTTCTTCAAATAGAAATAATCCGAAGTCTGTTGCCAGAAAATATTCCCTCTCGCAGACAAATAATGATCTATTGTTCGGCAACTTTCTTCCCATTCCGTCACGCTTTGGGGAATTCCGAAGCGTTGCACCTGCATGGGGATTTCGTCTTTCAACAAACGGCAGATTTTATCCAGATAGGGCTTCGTGTTCTGATAACTGAACAATGTCTCGTTGAGTTGCTTCAGCCTTAGGAGAAACAGGTTCTTGAACGTCTTGCTTTCGAGCAGTTTCCGGAAGATGAGCGTGGGCACTCGCCCCGTGCTCCAGTACTCGCCCGTGAAGGTGGTCATCATGTAAGCGTCGTAATTCAGGTTGTCGAAACAGCAGTCGCCGTCGAAGAATTCCCAGTGCCACTGGCCGTGTGGAACCTGCCAGCCGCTGAAGTTGTTGCCCGGCCAGTCCCAATTGGTGGAGAATAGCTCGAAGATGTAGTAGTCGATGAGGTTTGGGATGTCGATTTTCTTTGCCAGTTGGTTATATTGGACGGTGTCGGAGAGGTTGGCCGTCTCCAACCACTGGAGCAGCGACTGATAATCCTCGTCGGATCCGCATTCCACTTTCCCCCAGGAAGTTACGATGTTTACGTTGTTGCAGTCCACGACGTAATGGCTTTCCAAAAAGCGTTCATCGACTTTCTCTTCGATGAAATAGATGCCCCAGTATTCGCCGTTGAGGAAGAGCGTGACCGGGCGGGTGGCCGTAGTGCCCATGTGTAGCGGGGTGGCAATCTTGTTGGCCAACCAGTCGTTGACCCCTGCAGGCGAAGCGGCGTTTCTGAAAGGTTTGAGTACCAGATGTTTGTATTTCTCTAATTCGGATTCTTCGAAAATCTTGCACTTGAAGTTTTTCTTCCCATATTCTTTCCGTGCATACAACTTGAGGCCCTTTTGCGTGGCGCGGCGGGCGCGGATGCCGCCGTGGGTGCGCAGTCCGGCCGTCTGGTTGAAACCGCTGTTCCCGTTGGCGTAGAATTCCACGTTCACCGTCCGTTCCCACTCGCGGCCGTGCTGGGCGTAGTTGCCGGAATGCTCGAGGTCTTGCGGGTTGAACAGGGCGCCCGGCATGAAAATACCCGTGTCGTGTGCGAAGAGCGACAGCGAGTCGGCGCAGATGGAGACCACCGGCAGACCGTGAAACTCACAGCCTAAATTCCCGATAAAGTAGGATTGCGTGACCACCGGGCTGACGCGGTTGCCCTGTTTGTCGAATGCCGCGGCACGTATCACGATAGCTTTCGTGACGGAAGTAGGGCAGTAGAACTCGTTTTGCGGTGAAATGGGGATTTTGTAGATGTTTGAGCGGGATTGCAGGCTGTTGCTAAGCATCAAAGGCTTCGAGTAGATGGCGGATTTCCCGTTCGGGGTATTTCCGTTCAGTGTGTAGCGGATGGTGAGGTTGGGGTTGTCGCAAGACAGCGTGACGGGGAAGGCTTCGGCATAAATACCACCCGTGGGTGAGATTTGCACCTCACCATTCTGCGCCATCAGCCATAACGGCAAGAGGCAGAATAGTAATATTGTACGGATGGTTCTGCTCATGTTATTTTGTTTGGGCGATGGTCTCGGCGATGATTTCCGCTGCGTGGCCGTTGCCGTAGAGTTCCACAGGGAACTCCGTAGGGGTATTCAGCAGCTGATTCACGGCGTTGAGAATCTGGTCCGGGTTGGTGCCGACGATGCGGTTGTAGCCGCACTCTACCAGTTCCGTCCATTCGGTCTCGTTGCGAAGCGTCACACAGAACCTTCCCATGTAGTAGGCTTCCTTCTGCAAGCCACCGCTGTCGGTCATCACTAACGAGCTGTGGTTTAGTAGGTAAAGCATTTCCAGATAGCCTACGGGCTCAATGAATCGGATGGACGATTTTTCTGTGTCATAGTCAATGCCTTCCATGCTCTTGCGCGTGTGCGGGTGCAGTGGGCACACCACGGGGACGGTCGCGCTGACCTGCTCGAGCGCGGTGAGTAACTGTCTCAACACCTGTGGGTTATCGACATTCTCGGCACGATGGAAGGTGCAGAGGACAAAACGGTCGGGCAGGGGAGGGCAGGGAGGAGTCATCAGCGTGGTGAATCTGCGGGCCGCATCTTTCATCACGTCGCCGCACATCACGATGCGGGCGTTGGCAGCCAGTCGGCCTTCGTTGTGCAGATGGCTGACGGACGTCTCGGAAGGGCAGAACAGCAGGTCGCTGATGCGGTCGGTGACGATGCGGTTGATCTCTTCGGGCATGGCCTCGTTGAAGGAGCGCAGTCCGGATTCCACGTGCGCCACGGGGATGTGCAGCTTCCGGGCGGCTAAGGCACCCGCGAGGGTTGAGTCCGTGTCGCCATAAACCATCACCCAGTCGGGCTGCTCGGTCAGGAGCACCGATTCGATGCCCTCCATCATCCGGCCGGTGAGTGCGCCGTGCGGAAGTCCGTGGATGTCGAGCTGGTAGGTGGGCACGGGCAGATGCATCTCCTCGAAGAACAGTTGTGACATGTTCCGGTCGAAATGTTGTCCAGTGTGGATGATAACCTCTTGTATGTTAGGATGTTGCGATAATGCATTCGATACAGCCGCCGCTTTGATGAACTGCGGTCTGGCTCCGAGTATGGTGACGATTTTGATGGGTTGACTGTTCAATCTTTTCAGTTTAAATGCGGTGCAAAAATACGATTTTTTAGGGTTGTGGGTATAGGTAAAAAATGTAGAGACGCGCCATGGCACGTCTCTACATTTTTTTTGTTCGTAATCGAAATCCGAACGATTATTTCAGCACGCCGAGTTCCTTGCCGATCTTGGTGAAGGCGGCGATGCACTTGTCGAGGTGCTCGGGCTCGTGAGCGGCGGAAATCTGCACGCGGATACGGGCTTGGTCTTTCGGCACCACGGGATAGTAGAAACCGGTGACGTAGATGCCTTCCTCCTGCAGTTTGGCGGCCATCACCTGTGACAGTTTGGCGTCATACAGCATCACGGCGCAGATAGCGGACTCGGTCGGCTTGATGTCGAAACCGGCAGCTTTCATCTTGGCGACGAAATACTCGGTGTTGCTGTGCAGTTTATCCTGCAGCTCGTTGGTTTCGGACATGATATCGACCATCTTGCAGCCTGCCGCAGCCACCATCGGAGGGATGGAGTTGGAGAACAGGTACGGACGGGAGCGTTGACGCAGCATGTCGATGATTTCCTTCTTACCGGTGGTGAAACCGCCGATGGCGCCGCCGAAGGCCTTGCCGAGGGTACCGGTGAGGATTTCAATTTTACCACGCAGGTTGTAACGCTCGGTCACGCCGCGGCCGGTGTTGCCCACCACGCCGGCGGAGTGAGATTCGTCCACCATGACCATGGCATCGTATTTTTGAGCCAGTTCGTAAATCTTATCCAGCGGGCAGACGTTGCCGTCCATGCTGAACACACCGTCGGTGACGATGATGCGGAAGCGCTGAGCCTGAGCGGCTTTCAGTTGCTCCTCGAGGTCGGCCATGTCGGCGTTTTTGTAACGATAGCGGACAGCCTTGCAGAGGCGCACGCCGTCGATGATGGAGGCGTGGTTGAGGGCGTCGGAGATGATGGCGTCCTGGTCGGTGAGCAGGGGTTCGAAGACACCGCCGTTAGCGTCGAAGCAAGCAGCGTAGAGGATAGTGTCCTCAGTGCCGAAGAATTCAGCGATCTTCTTCTCCAGGGCCTTGTGCAGGTCGGAGCAGCCGCAGATGAAGCGCACGGAGGCCATGCCGTAGCCGTGGGTGTCGAGGGCTTCCTTGGCAGCGGCGATCAGACGCTTGTCGTTGGCGAGGCCCAGATAGTTGTTGGCGCAGAAGTTCAGCACCTTGCTGCCGTCCTGCAGCGTGATCTCACCGCTTTGCGGGGAAGCGATGATGCGTTCGTTCTTGTACAAGCCGGCTTCCTTGATGTCGGCCAGTTCCTTTTGCAGATGTTGTTGGAAATTGGTGTACATTTGTTTGTTTATTAGTTGTTTGTTTATTTGTTTGACGTTTGTTGTAGAGACGCAAAATTTTGCGTCTCTACGAGAGACTAAATCGGTGGCAAAAGTACAATTTTTTTGCCCACATACCATAGGAATGAATTTTTTTTTCACCGCTGCAAATATGAAAAATCCGCTGTGCATAATTTTTTAACCATCGGGGTCGTTGTTCAGTCAATAGTGTTAATTTTGCACCCGTTATATTAGCCCTATAATGTTATAAATACAAAAGAGATGAATCTGAAACATTTTTTCTTTTTGTTGCTATTGACATCCGTTTTTGCCGCTCCTCTGAATGCCCAGAAAGACGGCAAAACCTTCAAGGTGGTGATTGATGCGGGACACGGCGGGAAGGACCCCGGATGCCTCGGAACCTACTCCAAGGAAAAGGACGTGGCGTTGGATGTTGCGTTGAAAACAGGCAAGCTTATCAGCGACAACTGCCCGAATGTCAAGGTTATATACACGCGTAGTACCGATGTTTTCGTAGAACTCTACAACCGTGCGAAAATAGCGAACAATAATCACGCCGACCTCTTCATCTCTTTCCATTGCAATGCCAACGACAACCATTCAGCGCACGGCGTCGAGACCTTCGTGATGGGTCTTGACAAGTCGGAAAAGAACCTCGCCGTGGCCAGAATGGAGAACTCCGCCATGCTCAAGGAGGAGGGCTATAAGGAACATTACGCCGGTTTCAACCCCGACTCCCCCGAGTCTGCCGTCATGTTCTCGCTCTACTCCTCCGCTTACCTCAACAATTCCATCCTCCTGGCCGACAAGGTGCAGAAGAACCTCGTCGGCACCACCCATCTGCTCGACCGTGGTGTGAAACAGGCCCCTTATTGGGTGCTCTGGTCCGTTTCCATGCCCAGCATCCTCATTGAGATGGGTTTCCTGTCGAACCCCACCGAGGAGAAGTACCTCACCGACGAGCAGCATAAGAAAGACATCGCCAACGCCATCTATCGCGGTTTTGTTTCCTACTATACCCAGCAGACCGGAAACCGCGTGGTGATTGACGACAGCAAAGAATCTCCCAAGCCCAATCCTAACCCTCAAAATTCTATAACAAATGATAACAGCACTAATAATATTTCTGATAATCAGCCAGATAAGAAAGAGTCTGATGAAAAAGCCGCGATAGCGAACACCCCGGTAAATCCCGACGGTGTCCGTTTTGTTGTGCAGTTTATGGCCACGCCGGAGAATATACCCCTCACTGACAAACGGTTCAAGAGCATCCCGGATGTGAACCGCTACTTCGAGGGCGGCCTCTGGAAATATACCGCCGGAAATGAGAAGGACCTTCCTTCTGCCAAGAAAATCATGCAGGAGATCAAGGCCAAATATCCCGATGCGTTCGTGATTGCCTTCAAGGGGGAGAACAAGATTCCCGTTTCCGAGGCCGTGAAGTTGGTGAAGTGATATGACGAACTTTTTTCTGAAGATTTACGACTTTCTGGCGGCGCAACGGTGGCTCACCATCACGCTCACCCTCGCGCTGACCGCCCTTTTTGCGTTCTTGGCTTCCCGGGTGCGCTACGAGGAGGACATCGCCAAGTTCCTGCCTAACGGCGGGGAGAACAAAAAGTCGCAGGAGGTCTATCAACAGTTCGCCGAACAGAGCCGTATCGCCGTCATCTTCTCTGCCGCTGGCGACTCCCTCGATGTGGAGGCCGCTCAAGAGGCCATGCAACGTTTCGGGGAAATTCTCGAGGAGAGCGATATGGCTGAAAATGTGAACGTTACCGTTGACGAGACACTGGTTTTCGATTTGATGGATGCGGTGTATGCCCATCTCCCGTATTTACTCGAAGAGGTTGATTACCAACGTATTGATTCTCTGTTGCAGACTCCTGGAATAATTGCGGAACGGTTGGCGGCCGACAAGCAGATGCTGATGTTCCCCACCTCGGGCGTGTTCATGCGCACGCTGCCCTCCGACCCGCTGCAGCTGTTCACCCCGGCACTGCAGCGTCTCAACTCCCTGAAACTCAACGATTCTTTCCAAGTGCTTGACGGGTACCTTTTTACTACGGACGGCAAGCACGGAATCCTCACCTTTGACAGCCCGTTCGGGGCGAACGAGAGCTACAACAACGGTCGGCTTTCGAAGTTTTTGGATGAGAAAGCTGCCGAGGTGCAGTCGGAAATCCCTGGCGTGGAGATTGTTGCGGTGGGCGGTCCGTTGATTGCCGCCACCAACGCTGCGCAGATTAAACGGGATTCCATCACGGCGGTGGCAATTGCCATAGTGCTGATACTCTTGATTTTACTGTTGCATTATCGCCGCCTGTCTGACATCCTTTGGGTCGGCGCGTCCATCCTCTTTGGCGCGCTGTTCTCGTTGGCCGGTATCGCCCTTTTCCGGGGAAGCATTTCCCTGATTGTGTTGGGACTCGGATCGGTGCTCGTCGGCATTGTGGCGAACTATCCCCTGCATTTCCTCGACGAATACAAGGAGGTCGGCGACCGCAGGGAAGCTCTCCGCGAGATGGTGCTGCCGCTCTTCATCGGCAACCTCACCACCGTGGCCGCCTTCTTCTGTCTGCTCTGGCTCGACGCCCGCGCCATGCAGGACCTCGGCCTCTTCGCCTCCCTCATGCTGTTGGGTACCATCCTCTTCGTGCTCATCTTCCTCCCGCAGCTGATGCGCAAGCGCCCGTCACCGTCGCAAACGTTGCTCTTCGGTCGCTGGACGGGCATCCATCTTTCGCGCAGCAAAGCCCGCCCGTGGATTCTCGGCATTGGGCTGATAATCACGGTGATACTGGGTTACTTCTCGCAGAAGACCTCCTTCGACAGCGATTTGTCGCACATCAACTACATGACCCTCGCGCAGCGCGAAAACCTCGCAATTCTCTCGCAGGTACAGTCCTCCGGCACGATGTATGCCGTGGCGGAAGGCGCGACGTTGCAGGAGGCCGTCAACCGCAACGATGCGTTGATGAGCAAACTTCGGGATTGCGAGCAGGTTACGTCTGTGAGTGGGGTGGGGGAGATGTTGCCGTCGCAGCAGCGTCAGCAGGAGGCCGCCGACCGCTGGAACGCCTTCTGGCAGGAGGATTCCCGCCGTGACTTCCTGCGCGAGTTCACACGTGAGGCATCAGCGCAGGGGTTCGCGTCCGAGGCTTTCAACCCCTTCCTCTCGTTGGTGACCGAAACCTGTCAAGTTTCTGACATTGAGGATTTTAACGATATCATAGAACCCTTTACGGGAAAATACATCTATCCGTTGGAAAACGGCTGGCGGATTGTGAGTTACGTGAACACCGATGACCCCGAAGCCGTTCACGCGCTCGTGGGGGCGGGCGATGAATCCGCCTTTGTCTTCTCCGGCGGCGACATCGGTCGGCAGTTAGTGGATATGCTGCGCGACTCGTTCAACTACATCGGGTTAGTGTGCAGCGCGGTGGTTTTCCTCTTCCTGCTGCTTTCGTTCCGCCGTATTGAGCTCGCTCTGTTGGCCTTCCTGCCGCTCGCGGTAGGTTGGATTTGGATTCTCGAGCTGATGCATCTTGCTGGTATTCAGTTTAATATCGTCAATATCATCCTTGCAACGTTTATTTTCGGGCAGGGCGACGACTACACGATTTTTATCACCGAGGGGCTGCTGTACGAATATACGACGGGCAAGCCGCGTCTCGCGTCGTACAAGCACAGCGTGATTATCTCCGCGCTCATTATGTTTGCGGGCATCGGTTGTTTGGTGGTGGCAAAACATCCCGCACTGCGTTCGCTCGCCGTGGTTACCATCATCGGCATGGCCACGGTGGTGCTGATGGCTTCTTTCCTGCCACCGGTGATCTTCGACTGGCTGACTAAGAAAAAAGGAAAACTACGCGAGGCACCCATCACTCTCAAGCGACTGTTTTACACGCTAATTGTCGGGCTGATTTTTATCACGCTTTTCCTCTTCGTCATCCCTTACACGCACCTCTTTTTCGCTTTCGGCAAAAACACGGAGGCCAAAAAGGTGAAGTACCACACGACGCTTAACAGACTGGCACGGTTCGTGGCTCGTATTCTGCCGGGCATCACGTTCCGCGTCGAAAACCTCACTGCCGACACGTTTTCCACGCCGGCGGTCGTCATTGCCAACCACCAGAGCTTCCTTGACATATTATATATAATGTCACTCACGCCCAAGATGGTGTTCCTGTCCAACGACAGGGCGTGGCGGAGTCCTTTTTACGGACCGGTCATGCGCCATGCTGAGGGCTACCCCGCGAGCGACGGCATGGAGGCGCTCTTGCCTCGTCTGCGCGACCTGCATGAGCGCGGCTATTCCATCTGTATCTTTCCCGAGGGCACGCGCTCGCTGAACCACGAGATTTTGCGCTTCCACAAGGGTCCTTTCATGCTGGCCCGCGAGCTCGGTGCCGACATCCTGCCGTTGTTCTTCCACGGCGCGGATGACGTTTCGCCCAAAGGGGAGCTGGTCTTCTGCGAAGGCACGGTGACGTTGGAAATCACGGAGCGGCAGCGTCCGTACGAGAATGTCACCGCCGAAACGGATATCGAAGTCGATCGCCTCGCCTCCAAACATATGCGCCGCTACTACCGCGAGCATTTTGCGGAATTGAGAGAAAAGCTGGAAACGCCTGATTATTGGCGGTTTATCAGAGGGTATCAGGAGCGGTATAAATTGCGCGACGTCTAATTTTCACCCTTCGACATTTTTGATTGCTGTATTTAAAAAAAAAAGTGTATTTTTGCGCCCAGTTTTAAATTGAAGAATTATGTCAGAGATTTTACAAAAAGTACAGTCCATCATCGCCGACAAACTCAGTGTTGATGTGGCAGATGTGACTCCTGAAAAAAGTTTCACGAACGATCTCGGTGCCGATTCTTTGGACACCGTCGAATTGATTATGGAATTTGAGAATGCCTTTGGCATCAAGTTCCCTGAAGAAGATGCGGAAAAGATCGCCACCGTTGGTGACGCCGTCGCATACATCGAAAATCTTCTCGCAGCGAAGTAATCAACTTTCCGTTTACAAGATCCGTTTGTGATGAACCTCAAACGAGTTGTTGTAACAGGTATTGGCGCCTTAACGCCAGTAGGTAACAATGTGGCCGAGTACTGGGACAGCCTTCTTAAGGGTGTGTCGGGTGCTGGCCACATTTCATATTTTGACACCGAGAAGTTCCGGACGCGCATCGCCTGTCAGCTGAAGGATTACGTCGACGGAGCATTTCACCACCAAGGAGCTCTCGAAGTTGGATCGCAGTGCCCAGTACGCGTTGATTTCCACCGAGGAGGCTCTTGCGGATGCCCGTTTCGACTGGGATCGGCTCGACAAGGACCGCGTCGGGGTGGTTTTCGGCACCGGCATCGGCGGTCTGACCTCCTCTGAGGAGGCAGTCCAGCAGTTCATGCTTCAGGACCGCACCCCGCGTTTCAGCCCGTATCATCTGCTGCGAGTGCTGGCTAACACCGTTGCCGGCAGCATTGCCCTGAAATACGGCTTCACGGGTCCCAACTACATCACAACTTCCGCCTGCGCGTCGTCCGCGAACGCCATTGCTGACGCGTGCTATGCTATTGCCATCGGCAAGTCCGATGTGGTGGTGACCGGCGGCACCGAATCCGTGATTATCGAGCTCGCCATCGGCGGTTTCAACGCCATGCGCGCTCTTTCGACTCGCAACGACGACCCGCAGCGCGCCAGCCGTCCCTTCGACCGCGACCGCGACGGGTTTGTGATGGGAGAGGGAGCTGCCACGCTTGTTCTCGAAAGTCTCGACCACGCCCTTGCCCGTGGCGCCCGCATCTACGCGGAAGCGCTCGGAGTGGGGATGTCGGCCGATATATATAATATTGTAGCGCCAGATCCGAATGGCAAGGCGGCCTATCAGTCGATGGAACGCGCCCTGCGGAGTGCCGGTCTGTGCCCCGAGGATGTGGATTACATCAACACGCACGGCACCTCCACGCCCTTAGGAGACCTTTCGGAGTGCCGAGCCATTGAGCAGCTTTTCGGCGACCACGCCTCGAAGATGGCCATCAACTCCACGAAATCGATGATCGGGCATCTGCTTGGCGCCGGTCCTGCCGTGGAGAGTGTGGCGATTTGCTGCACCATGCGCGACAGCCTCGTACACCCGACCATCAACCTTGACCACCTCGACCCTCAATTGCCCTCCCACTGGAATTTTGTCCCCGGCGAGGCTATCTCCCGCGAGGTCAACGTGGCCATTTCGAACTCGTTCGGCTTCGGCGGCCACAACGTCACGTTGCTGTATAAAAAGTTTCAAGAGTAGTTTATGTCGTTGACAGACAGACAAATTCGGAGCTATTTCAAGAATATTTTCGGATTCCGGATTCGTCATGTCAACCTGTTTCGAACGGCGCTGATGCACCGTTCCGTGAGCGGTTTGTCGCAGATTGGACGGCGGGAGAACAACGAGCGGTTGGAGTTTCTCGGCGATGCGGTGCTCGGCTCCATTATCGCAGACTTCCTCTGCCATAAATACCCGGCGGAGACCGAGGGCGGACTTACGCAAATGCGCTCCAAACTCGTGAACCGCAAGCAGTTGGGTGACCTTGCCAACAAGCTCGGCCTTTCCGACATGGTGGAGACTGCTGGCAATATCACCTCCAAGAATATTCCCGGCAACACCTTCGAGGCTGTGGTAGGTGCCATCTACCGCGACCAGGGCTACAAGCGTACCGCCCGCATCCTCCTCGACCATATTTTCCTCGTACATGTAGATTTGGACACCGTTCTCGGCGAAGACAAGGATTTCAAGAGCCGGCTGCTGATTTGGGCGCAACACAACCGTCACAAATTAGTGTTTACGCACGAGTCGGAGCCGGATTCCCACCGCGACCTCTTCCGCGCCCGTATCACCTTGGATGGAGAACCTCTCACCGAGGCGGTCGGCAATTCCGTGAAGGGCGCCGAACAACGCGCAGCGGAATTGGCGTTGGAGATGGTTGAGAGTTTAGAGTTTAGAGTTGAGAGTTTTTGGGGAATTCCTTAAACCATAAACATTAAACCTTAAACCAAAAAAATTGTATCTTTGCAGTTTGATTTTTGAACGAAATGAAAAGACAATTTTTGACCGTAATGTTGATGCTGGTGTGCGCTGGTTCGATACTGAGTGCGCAGACCAAGGAGACCCCTTATACCGCTCCGAAAGATACTGTAGATGAGCCGCTTGTGGTGTTCCGCGACCGGCTGATCATGGACATTTACCATACGTTTTGGATGAATATGCCTACCGAGGTCACGCACATGAAGTTCGACCCCGGTTTTACGGTTTCTGCCATCTGGGACTTCAAAATCAAGCAAAAACCTATTGCTGTCGGTTTGGGTGTGGGAGTGAGTTACTATACCCAGTATAGCAATGCGCTGCTGCGTTTCGATAAGAATACCGGCTACATGAAGTACTATGTGTTGCCTGAGGATGTGAAGTATAACGTGTTGAAAATGAACTACCTGAATGTCAATATCCCGTTGGAGTTCCGCTATCGTCATCCTAACGGTTTCAAGTTCTCCGTGGGCGTGCGTGCAGGTCTGATCTGTGAGATTTCGCAGAAGTACAAAGGCAGTGACCCGGCGGTTCCGGCTGATACGGCCATGTACAAGAATCTCATGATTCGGAATAAGATGAAATTCAACATCGATCTCTATACGCGCATCGGGTGGAAGTTTGTGGACCTCTATTACTGCTTCCAGCCGACCCCGCTCTTTGCGGATTCAAAGGGTCCGAAAATCTACCCCATGTCTTTAGGTATATCGCTGAGTATCTTTTAGTTAAATATAAAATTAGCCATTATGTTTTACTTAATGATTGCCATTTTTGTCATCGGCTACCTCTGTATAGCCTTTGAACATCCGTTGAAAATCAACAAGACTGCGTTCGCGTTGCTGACTGGCGTGCTGATCTGGACCGTTTTCATCCTGTCGGGTCCGGACATCTTATCTCATGCCAACTTCGGTGCAGGCTATCAGGAGTTCTTAGCAGACCATCCTGATTCGGAGCATCCCTTCGCTGATTTCCTTGTCACCCACGAACTTCTCCACCATTTGGGTGAAATCGCCGAAATCCTCTTCTATTTGATGGGGGCTATGACAGTGGTGGAACTCATTGATACATACGGAGGTTTCAATATCATCACCGAAAATATCAAGACCACCAGCAAGGTGAAATTGCTGTGGATTCTGAGCTTCATCACCTTCTTTTTCTCCGCCATTCTTGACAACCTGACCACTGCCATCGTGATGGTGGCGTTGTTGCGAAAGCTGCTTCCCGACCAGCACGACCGCTGGTTCTTCGGCGGCATGGTGATTTTGGCGGCCAACGCGGGTGGCGCGTCGAGCCCTATCGGCGACGTGACCACCATCATGCTCTGGATTGCCGGAAGGGTCACGACAGAATACGTCGTCCTCGAATGCTTCCTGCCGAGCCTTATCTCCATGATTATCCCGCTCATCGTGGTCTCCTTTGTGGAGAAGGGCGAGATCGACGCATCCCTTCGCCCGAAGGACTTGGAGAACGAGGGCCTTCCCATCTGGCAGCGCAACCTGATCTTCTTCTTGGGTGTCGCCGCTTTGGTGTTCGTCCCGGTTTTCAAGATTCTGACTCACCTGAAACCCTATATGGGCATTATGCTCGGTCTCTCTGTCTTGTGGATTGTCACTGAGATACTTAGCCAGGCGAATAAGGACAAGGATATGATTCATTACACGATTGCTGGCGCCCTCACCCGCATCGACCTGCCCAGTATCCTCTTCTTCCTCGGCATCCTGTTAGCCGTCTCCGGACTGCAGAGCGCTGGACACCTCTCCTTGCTCGCCGCCGGCCTCGACAGCACCTTCAACGGCAACTACTACCTCATTGACACGGTGATTGGTATTTTGTCGTCCGTCATCGATAATGTGCCGCTTGTGGCCGCTGCCATGGGTATGTACAGCTTCCCGGTGGACCACATGTTCTGGATCTTCCTGGCTTACTGTGCCGGTACGGGCGGCAGCCTTCTCATCATCGGTTCCGCCGCGGGCGTGGCCGTGATGGGTATGGAGAAGATCGACTTTATATGGTATCTGAAGAAAATCACCCCGTATGCGTTGCTCGGTTATCTCGCAGGCGCGGGCTGTTACGTGTTGCTGAACAACTACGTGTTCCATAGTGCGATGACGGCGGTTGCCGGGTGATTAAGAGTGTAGAATGATGAATAGGGGGCTGAAAAGGCCCCTTTTTTTTCAAATCTCTGTCTCATAGAACTGTTGTGTAACCTTGTGTCAACAATTCCGTATAACCTTAAATCAAAAAGAATAGTGTATTTGTAATTTTTGTATTTTTGCCCCCCTTAAATATAAAGTATAAAATATAATAATGATAGACCTTTTGCGGAATATAACAAATAGTGTAATAGCAGCCAATAATGGTTGTCATACAGCTGTTTTATTGTTCGCGTGGGGGGGGGTATAATCCTGATAATCAAATACTTAACAATTATTTTCAAGCGGTTGAAGACCATGCTGGAAGCAGCATCTCTTCCATCGCTTTTTTTGTGCCTGCATGTTGCTCGTGCACGCCTCTGCGTGCGCGATTTTTGTCTCACCACCAAGCCTGTTTGTCATGAAATATAACTCAAAACTGCGGAATAGTTTGTACGAATAGGCCATAGACCTTTACTATCGCGAGGGGCTCAGCGAGGATGATGTGGCCGATAAGCTTGATATTGGACATACCACCGTGAACCGCTGGACGAAAGAGTATGCCATGCAGCAGCACACAGACCGCCGCAGCCTCCGTATCAAGATGGGTGGTTTGAAGCCCGAAAAGACTGTGATTCAGGAGATTGACAGGGCTTTGCTGCTCCAGCAAATCAACCCCTTGCTCAAGCGCGCCCGCAAACAGCTCGTGCAGCTCGAACAACTCGTCCAAATGCTGACCGGCGAAGGCTCAATCGCCGAAAAGGCAGTGCAAAACCCAAACTTTGACCTTTAAACTCTAAACCTTAAACTCTAAACCTTAAACTCTAAACCTTAAACCTTAAACCTTAAACCTTAAACCTTAAACGTTGAATATCGACAGTATGAGAAACATATTTTACACGGTTTTAGTAACCTTAAGCCTTTTCGCGACCGCGAGCGCGCAGGTGCCCGCGACCGTGCCCGCGATCGTCTCGGGCGGTGGCACGAACAACAACGTCTATTCCGCCATCGGGCAGCCTTTCTTCAGACAATACGGCAACGAGAACATCGAACTTTCCGACGGGGTGGCGCAGGCGCAACTCGTCATCGAGGAGATCACCGCCGAGATTTGCCAGGATGGCACTTACACCGAGCGCGACTTCGACCTCTCGAACCTCGAACCCGGCACGCACGAGTTTGAGAGCTACCAGCTCCATGTGGAGGAGTTGAATAACTACGACCGCCTCAACAAGTTGGTTATCAACGTGTATGAGGTTTACGAGGTGGAAGCCT
>CAJOKR010000034.1 GCA_905235135.1 uncultured Bacteroidales bacterium | reverse complement strand
AATATGTTTTTTAAACGAAAGTGTCCTACAAAACGCAGACCACGTGTAGGATGCGAGACCGGATGTTGATTATCAGCGACTTGTGAAATCAGATTTCCGAAAACAGCCCTGGATTTGGGCTGATTTTTTTTTAGGGGGTGAAAGTTGGGTTGAGCTTCTCGCTGTCGGTGCCGCTGCAAATGTAGATTTGCAATTCGTAGTTGAGAATTTGCTCCTGCTCGTCGGGTTGGAGGTTGTGGAAATAACGGAAGTTGAAGGCGAAGTCGCCGTTGACGTACTGGCAGATGGAGATGGTGCGCTGCTGGCCGTCGATGATTTCGTAGGAGGCAACGCTTCCAAGCGTTGCGCCGCTTTCATCACGACGCTCGGAGGCATCGTCCACTACCGCCCAGTACATCACGTTGAGCGGGAAGCCTTGGGTGAGGGTGTCGATGACGGCATCGCGCTGTTTCTCCTTATAGACGAACTCGCGCTGGTAGGGCGGGCGCACGTCAAGGCGGCCCCCATAGGCGCGCACACCGTGCTCGTTGTTGTCGGTGTAGCCTTGTGTCAGCTCGCGGACGGTGATCTTGTGCAGTTCGATTTGCATAATCTATCGGTTTTGGTTGTATGATTCGGGATCTTCCGCCGCCATGGGAAGGGGTGTTTCGTCTATGGGGTACGATTTCGGTTGTTCCATCTGTAAAGGCGAATCATTATTCGCCCCTACAACGTCGTCCTTCGGTTTGCGGCAACGGATAAGAATACGTTCGTATATTCGTTTTCCATCTACGTATGGAGCACCTTTCGGCATATCCATTGTGCTCGTTCCCAATATTTCAAATTGTTCAGGATTATATTTGTCCAAAAAAGTTATAGGAACACCCATCACGTCAACATAGTCCATGGGGATTTCTGAAGTTTTGTTTACATTAATGGCATCAAAATTGTCATATTTGGGATGCTCTTCAGGATTGTAGCGTTTATACAGAATCATATCCAGATGCCTTTTCTCAATATCTAAATTTGTAAACCAGCAAATATTACCGCCATTTCTGTCCTGTTTCATCTATCCAAAATCTTGTGCTTCTTTCTTCATAGTAATCAGGCACCTTAAATTTTGCGAATGACAAAGTGCTTCCTAACCATAATTGATTATTTTTTATCAATGGGAAGATATCCTTGTAATGAATGGCATTTTGATTACCCAAAATCACAAACTTCTTCTCATACTTCATCAGTTGCGCCACATATTCCCGGAAGAGCGAGAACGGCGGGTTGGTGACCACGATGTCGGCTTGCTTGAGCAGTTCGATGCACTCGGCGGAGCGGAAGTCGCCGTCGCCGTTGAAATAGTGGATGCCGATTTCCTCGGGGTTGGGTACGCAATCGCCGTTTTTGTCACCGAGATACTCCAACCAGATTGCCCGCTCGCTGTCGTTTTGCGAAAAGAGGTCGCGGTTCTGGTTCTTGTAGCAAGTGGTGATGAGCTTTTTCAGTCCTAACTGTTCGAAATTGTAGCTGAAATAGTGGAAGAAGTTGCTCACGCGCGGGTCGTCGCAGTTGCACAGCACCGTTTTCCCCTTGAAATGGGGCTTGTAATGTTTCAGCTCGTTCTCAATATCCACAAGCTGGGTGTAGAACTCGTCTTTCTTGGCGTTTTTCGCCTGGTTCAGATTCTTGTTGGCCATTGTGATTGACAGTTGCGCAATAACTATCAATCTCTTATTTGGATAGAAGAAAGGTGCGAGCCTTTCCGTCTTGTCCACGAGGAGCCTGCAAGAACCCCGCTTCTACATCAGAATTAGCCCACACCTTAGTTGTGCGAGCATTAACTCTTATATGTAGAAACGGCAAGAGTTGCACTTCCCGTGGATTAGCATTTATCCAAAAATTCTAAATCATCAGTTTGCAGGCTTTTGATTTGGACAAGAATAATAGCTAATGCTTTGGTTTATAATATGTTAATTACTTTTCTTTACAATAAATCCTTGAATTGGTTCTAACTCTATTGAAATCAGCGGCAAAAATAGCAAAAATTTCGGGATTGCAGGGGAAATGTTTTTGGCGAGAATGGGTGTTCGCGACGCTTGGAAGCGTCGCCTCCTACGCGCCGGCTCGCCCAAAATAAAAAAAGTTGATGCATAGTTCGCAAAACACCGACACTTTTGAATCAGGCTCAACACTAAAAAAACACATCAATGACACCGAATCCCACCCTGAGTGCTGAAGTGTGTCCTCATAAAAAAAATTCGCAAAAACGATAATTATTCGAGAATTTTGTTATTTTTGCCGCCCGAAAACTAATAGTCAACGATGAACATTGAATTTAGACTCGGAATCGTCGTTAATGCCTTATTGATAGAAATATCGAAACATTATGAATAAAAAGGAACTAACCCCGGCAATTGCAACACATCCTGGAGAATTAATCAAGGATGAATTGCGAGAACGGAAAATGACACAGAAACAGCTGTCTGAAGAGACAGGAATCAAGGAATCGGTGTTGAGTGAGACTATCAATGCCAAACGACCTGTTTCCATCAAAGTTGCAACAGCCTTAGAAAAGGTCTTTGGCATTTCCGTGGAATTTTGGATGAACTTGCAAAGCCAGTACAACATTGACACGGCAAACATAGCGGATAGAAATGCCCAAAAACAAACCGTCAGTTTGACAATCCCCGTCTCTGACCGAAACCTGCTTCGGGAACTCGCACACAAATTCGGATGGGCATGTATGTTCTAATCCATCATAAACGACTTGTCATCCTGCTGCACCCGTGTGGTTGTTCCATAGAAATCCCGCTGACTGACTCTTTTATCGGGTATTCCATCTATCCCGAAAAATCGTATCTTTGCCGCCGCTTTTGAGACGATGAAGGAACGGTTCACCCCGACTGACCACAAACTTCAATAACCTGCAACCAATAACCTATAACCATTCAAGAAAAAAATGAAACAAGAAGAGACCGAACAAAAGGACATATTGAAAGACATCACCGAAAAAGAATACGAATACGGTTTTGTGTCCGACATTGATATAGAAGAGTTCCCGAAAGGGCTGAACGAGGACATCGTGCGGCGGATTTCGGCTCGGAAGGGCGAACCCGACTGGCTGCTGGAATTCCGGCTGAAGGCCTACCGCTACTGGACCACCCTCGAAGAGCCCGACTGGGGACATCTTGAGTTTGAGAAGCCCAACTATCAGGATATAAGGTACTTGGCTATTCCAAAGAAGAAGAAACAGCTCGCCAGCATGGACGAGGTCGATCCCGAGTTGGTCGATACGTTCAACAAGTTGGGCATCAACTTGGAGGAACAGAAAGTGCTGTCGGGTGTGGCTGTGGATGCGGTCATGGACTCCGTCTCCGTGAAGACCACCTTCTCCGACACGCTGAAGCAATACGGCATTATCTTCTGCTCCTTCGGCGAGGCGGTGCGCGAGCATCCCGACTTGGTGCGCCAGTATCTCGGCACCGTAGTCCCCTACACCGACAATTTCTTCGCCGCCCTCAACTCGGCGGTCTTCAGCGAAGGTTCCTTCTGCTACATTCCCAAGGGAGTGCGCTGTCCCATCGAGCTCTCCACCTACTTCCGCATCAACGCGGCAAACACCGGCCAGTTCGAGCGCACGCTACTCATCGCAGACGAGGGCGCGTACGTGAGCTACATGGAGGGCTGCACCGCCCCTCAGCGTGACGAGAACCAGCTGCACGCCGCCGTGGTGGAACTCATCGCCATCAAGGATGCGGAAATCAAATACTCGACCGTCCAGAACTGGTACCCGGGCGACAAGAACGGCAAGGGCGGCATCTACAACCTCGTCACCAAGCGCGGTCTTTGCAAGGGCGCGAACTCCAAAATTTCGTGGACGCAGGTGGAAACCGGTTCCGCCATCACCTGGAAATACCCGGGATGCATCCTCAAGGGCGACAACAGCGTGGGCGAATTCTACTCCGTGGCCGTCACCAACAACTACCAGCAGGCCGACACGGGCACGAAGATGATCCACCTGGGCCGCAACACCCGCAGCCTGATCGTCTCCAAGGGCATCTCCGCCGGTCACAGCCAGAACAGCTACCGCGGTCTGGTGCGGGTCGATAAGAACGCCGAGAACGCCCGCAACTTCTCGCAGTGCGACTCGCTGCTGATGGGCGACAAGTGCGGTGCGCACACCTGGCCCGACCTGCAGTGCGCCAACTCCAGCTCGGTGCTGGAACCACCACCTCGAAGATCTCCGACGACCAGCTCTTCTACTGCCAGCAGCGCGGCATCGACCAGGAGAACGCCGTCAGTCTTATCGTCAACGGCTACGCCAAAGAAGTCCTCAGCAAACTGCCCATGGAATTCGCCGTGGAGGCGCAGAAACTGCTGAGTTTGACGCTGTCAGGGTCTGTGGGGTAATGTGGAATGTAGAATGATGAATGATGAATATGGGGGTGTCGTAGAGACGCAAAATTTTGCGTCTCTACACCTTCAAAAAACACAACCAACATGAAAAGAATTTTCACATTGTTGATTTTCAGCGTATTATCAACATCCACAACCGTTTCGTTCGCGCAGGCGCAGTACGACCATGCGCGGCTGCTCGTGTGGCAGGACACCCTCTTCGGGCTCATCGACGGCACCGGAAAGACGGTGCTGCCCTGCGAATACGAGGATTTCACCACCTACAGTGGAAAGGTCTATTACCAGGATTACATTGTCGCAAAACGCAATGGGTGGTGGGGCGTGCTGAATTGGGACGGAACCGCGCTCCTGCCTTTCAAATACGACGTTGAGCCGATCCCCATTCCCAACAGCGAGGGGCTCTTTCTCATTTCCTACGAAGACAAGCCCGGCGGCGTGATCAACAGCCAGGATGTCCCCGTGATTCCGTTCCAATACCGCAAACTCGCCTTTAATGGAATATATGAGTATGAGTACTATTTCCCAAATGACAAATACCCCGAAATTCCTCCCAGACTGACTTATACGACGCATTTAGGTCGATCAGGCTGCCTCGACGAGAACGGTCGCCAAATCATTCCACCTGAATATAAACGTATTGACTTCACAAAAAGACTGATTATTGTCACCGACACGCTCGGCCGCCAAGGGCTGATGGACTACGACGGCCATTGGCTCCGTGAGCCTGACTCGCAATACACCTACTCCACCTACTACGGCTACAACGACTTCTACGTGACCATCACCGAGCGGCGGACGCATCTGCAAGGGCTGGTGGGAAATGACGGGCAAATCATACTGCCCATCCGCTATACGGAAATCAAAACGATATACCCTGATTTTTTGGGCTTGAAAAACACCTCCGGCCTCTATTGCCTGACCGACGCGCAGTTCCGCGAACTCACCCCGCATTGCTACAAGGAACTTTACAACCTTGAGGACATGTACATCACCGATTGGATTTTGGGCATTCTGCCAGACAGTTCAGCGGAGATTCTCGACAAATTGGGGCATATCGTGAATACAAACCCGCCGCTTCACTTTGACATAGATCATACGCCGTATTTTTTTCCGTTGGTCGAAGTGGACAACAAATGGCAGATTGTCGGTCCGAACGGAAAGCTGCTGCCGAAACGCTACCAAGCGGCTTCTCATTACTGGTCGGAGTCGCTGTTCAGCGTGAGCGTTGACTCCCTGCATTGGGGTATCGTGGACCGCAAAGGCCGCGTAATCATCCCCATGCGCTACGTCTCCGCAGACGCCAACGGTGACGACATCATCTTCGCCCGCCGCACGTCCGGGAAGGTGGATGTTTTCAACGGCAAGGGCCGGAAGCTGCTCACCTGCTGGGGTGCACTGGAGGACGGCAACAGGCTGGTGGTGGCCAACAGCGAGGGAAAATGGGCACTCGCCGACCCGAAGACGGGCCGAGTGGTGAGCCGGTATTACCAAAGTCTGGAACCGATCTACCTGCCCGAATGCTCGGGCAAAATCTTTTGTTGGGAAGCATACGATGATAACGAAAGACTGGGCTATCTTGACGGGCAGGGCCGCGAAATCTTCCCCTGCTCGCTTGACAATTCAAAAGTCTATGAGCTGCCTGACTCGCCTCTCTACAAATACTTCGACCACGACTGTGACTGCGGGGAGAACATCTATTATTACATCGAGGGGAAAGCGGACAACCTACAATAATCCCCACCCTACCCCGTTATCCTGAACATAAACCGCCGATTATGTCCAGGACCATCCAAACCTTTCTTGCCGTCATCCTTTGCGCCGTGGCTATCCCTGTCACCGCGCAAAGTTCGCACACCATCAGCGGCGCGCTCGACTACGAAAAGGCACGACAGGTGGTGACCAACATCAACCGCGTACGGCAGAGCAACGGGCTCAAGCCCCTGAAGATGGATGCCGCCCTCACCGAGGCCGCCATGCTTCGCGCCGCCGAACACGCCTTCCGGGCGGAAGAGGAACAGGAAGATGAAATCGACGCCGAACGCGGGAAACGGCCCAACGGGGAGGGCAACCTCAAGCTCTTCCTCGAACAAGGCCGCGCTGTCCGACCGAAAACCGAATTTTTCTACCTCCACCTGTCGCAGAAGCCCTTCACCGACATCGGCGCCGTCGTCAAACACCTGAAAAGCACAAACAAAGGTTCTATCGCCTTCAGCAGCACCACCATGCAGTCCGTGGGCTGCGGCTCCTTCCTCTCCTCACATGGCCAATACTACTGGGTAGTGTTCCTGCTGCCCGACGGCGGTTCGAACATGGAAATTCCTCACGGACAGTGGAAAGCGGAAGTCAGCATCAGCACAAAAGCCGGCGAAAAGACCCAGATCCTGTCACAGACGAAAACGGACGAAAACCTGACCCCCAAAGGTTTCGAGGTGACCGGCCACTTCAACTACACCAAGGCCATCAAAGTGGTGGAACTCACCAACAAAGAGCGGACGGCCAATGGACTCAAGCCCTACATCATGGACTCCACCCTCATGGAGCTGGCCATGATCCGCGCCGCCGAGATGAAAGGGATCAAAAACATGACACACACGCGTCCGAACGGGGATCCGGGGAACCGTATCATTTATGATGCGTGGGGAATTGTCTTGCGGACAGGCGAAAACATCGCCCGTGGACAAGGCACTGCGGAGGAGGTAGTGGTGCAATGGATGAACTCCCCCGGCCACCGCGCCAACATACTGGAGAAGTCTTTCAACCGGATGGGGGCCGGCGAGTGCGACGGATACTGGGTACAGCTGTTCGCAACCAGCGACAACAGAACGCCTGTCCTGTCGAAGTCAGCCTCCCGCACCGACGAGGTAACCGTGTGGGCAACCGTCGTCCCTGAGGGGCTAAGCAAGGTGGTGAAACGAAAGAATGTGAGGTAACACGAACGGAAGTTTTTGTATTTTTGCGGCTTGAAAAAACAGCCACCCTTAACCGCTTAACCGCTTAACCGCTTAACCGCTTAACCGTGTAACCCTTAAACCTTAAACCTTAAACCTTAAACCTTAAACCTTAAACCTTAAACCTTAAACCTTAAACCTTAAACCTTAAACCTTAAACCTTAAACCCAATGTACATCACCGGAACCGTCATCCACGGACTTGAAAACGGACGCAAGTTCGGTTTCCCGACCGCCAACGTGCAGCCCGACACCCCACCAGAACTGGATAAGGGCGTCTATGCCGTGTGGGTGAAAATCGACGGGAATCGCTATAAGGGGATGCTCTACGTGGGCACGCGCCCGACACTTGGGCTGCATGAGCCCACCTACGAAATCAACATCTTCAACTTCCGCAAAAGCCTCTACGGGAAAACGATTTCGTTCCGGATTATCCAAAAGATACGGGGGGAAAAGCGGTTCAAGAACACGGACGAGCTGATGGCCGCGCTACGGCACGACAAAGAGACGGTTTCCGAACTCCTGAAAGCACCCACACACGCCATCGCCCGTAAGCAGGACATTCCCGACATTATGACCATCATCGGGCAGGCGAAACAACGTATGAAAAAGCAGGGACTTGACCAATGGCAAGATGGTTACCCAAATGAGGAAGCGATCCTCAACGACTGTGCTCGCAAGGTAGGTCATCTTTTCCGCAAAGACAACAAACCTGTGGCCTACGCCGCCATGGTCTTCGACCAAGACCCTTATTACGAAAAGATTGACGGCCAGTGGCTTAGCAACGGTGAGACGTACCTCACTGTACACCGGATTGCCGTCCATGACGACTGGTTAGGATTCGGTTTCGCCAAACATATCCTGCAGTATGCGGAACGGATGGCGGCGAGGAAGGGGATTAAATGGTTCCGCATCGACACCCACCACGACAACCGCGCCATGCGCAACCTCATCCGCGATTTCGGGTTCACCCTCTGCGGCATCGTGCAGGTGCGCGACGGGATGCGGATGGCATATGAGAAACAAATATTGACCAAATGAAAACGCTCAGGAATATTATCGCCATATTATTTATAACATTCCTGTTTTCAGGAATTTACGCACAAAAACCAATTGTGCGTTATGCCCCCGACGACGACGGCACAATCTATACCTCCGTGGATGCAGCGTTGAAGGCGGACAAGCCCGTTTACCGTTTGAAAATCACAAAGTTAGCCAACAAAGATTCGCTGCCGGAAGAACTGTTCCAGCTCACCGAATTGCGCGAACTCACCGTGAAGGGCTGCAAGCTCTGCCGTCTCAACCAAAACATCTACAAACTGACGAAACTGCAGTACCTCAACCTCGACCATAACAAGCTGTTGCGACTGCCCGAGACCATCGGCAACCTCACCGACCTACGCACCCTCATCATCTCCCGCAACATCCTCGAAGAGCTGCCCGAGCGCATCGGCAACCTGCACCAGCTCACCACCATCGATGCCTGGGGCAACCCGCTCTACGTGCTCCCCCCATCCATTACCAGCATCAGCAAAACCTTGAAAGTGCTGGACTTACGACAAATCCCGCTCACCCGTTGGGAATACGAAGCCATGGAACAGCTGCTCCCCGAAACCGACATCCTGTTCACGGACATTTGCGAGTGCGAAAACCGCCGCGACCACGATTAGACGAGAACTCAGTGCCTTTGCAAATCCGAGATTCCGTCGCCTTCTATCGTCGGCGACGGAATGGAGTTGCCATAAAGAAAGCGCGACTGGTTCTATGCCAGCCGCGCTTCGTTCGTTATGGAAAAGCCGATGAATTAGTCACCCAGGGTGGCGACCATCACAGCCTTGATGGTGTGCATACGGTTTTCGGCCTCGTCGAACACGATGGAGTTCTCGGATTCGAAAACGTCCTCGGTCACTTCAATGCCGTCCAGACCGAACTGTTTGTTCACGTCGCGGCCCACCTGCGTTTCGAGGTTGTGATAAGCGGGCAGACAGTGCATGAACTTGCATTTCGGGTTGCCGGTGAGCTTCATCGTCTCCTTGTTGACCTGGTAGGGTTTCAACAGTTTGATACGCTCAGCCCAAACTTCCACGGGTTCGCCCATGGAGACCCAAACGTCGGTGTAGAGGAAGTCGCAGCCTTTGACGCCCTTCTTCACATCGTCGGTGACGGTCACCTTCGCACCCGTCTCCTTTGCGATAGCCTGACATTGTTTCACGAGGGCTTTGTCGGGTTGCAGGGCCTTGGGAGCCACGATGCGGACATCCATGCCCATCTTCGCACCACCGACCATCAGAGAGTTACCCATGTTAAAACGGGCATCGCCGAGGTAAGCGTAGGTCACTTGGTTCAGGGGTTTGTCAACATGCTCGCTCATGGTGAGGAAGTCGGCGAGAACCTGTGTGGGGTGGAATTCGTTGGTCAGACCGTTCCAGACGGGAACACCGGCATATTGGGCCAGTTTCTCAACGGTAGCCTGGGCGAAGCCACGATATTCGATGCCGTCGAACATGCGTCCGAGCACGCGGGCGGTGTCTTCCATAGACTCCTTCACGCCGATCTGGGAACCGGTGGGTCCGAGGTAGGTGACGTGAGCACCTTGGTCGTAAGCAGCCACTTCGAAGGCGCAACGGGTACGGGTGGAGGTCTTCTCGAAAATCAGGGCGATGTTCTTGCCTTTCAGACGAGGTTGCTCCGTGCCGGCGTATTTCGCGCGTTTGAGGTCGCGAGCCAGGTCAAGCATGAATTGGATTTCCGTCGGAGTGAAGTCCAACAGTTTCAGGAAGCTTCTGTTTCTTAAATTGAATGCCATAAATTTTATGTATTAAAATGATGATTATTTTCGGGCGGCAAAGATACATTTTTTTTGGTTTAAGGTTTAAGGTTTAATGGTTAAGAAATCATAGAAAGAGAGAGATAAAACGTAGGACTTTGTATTCATCCCGAAAGTCTCAAGTCTTAAGTCTCAAGTCTATGAAAAAAATGTACTTTTGCCACCTGAAATTTGAAAGATAATGAACAAAGACATCACCCACATCGCGCTCGACATGGGCGGCGTGGTGCTCCATATCGACCACGACCAGGCGGTTTCGCGCTTCGAGGAGATCGGGGCTGCAGAGGCCCGCGAATACCTCAATCCCTACCACCAGCAAGGCATCTTCGGGCAATTAGAAGGCGGTCAGATCTCGGCGGAGACATTCGTGACCGAGCTCAGCCGCCTCATCGGGAAGCCACTCACCCACGAGCAGTGCCTATACGCCTGGCTCGGCTACCTCAAGGAACTCCCGCAACGCAATCTCGATGCCATCCAGCGGCTGCGCAACGATGGCTACCGCGTTTGCCTGCTCTCAAACACTAACCCCTTTTTCTTCGAATGGGCTGAAAGCGAGGCCTTCGACAGCCACGGACACCCTATCCGCGACTACTTCGACAACCTCTACGTCAGCTTCCAGTGCAAGCTGCTGAAGCCATCGCGGGAGATCTACGAACACGTACTTCGCAGCGAAGGCATCCGCCCCGAACAGCTGCTCTTCATCGACGATAGCGAGCGTAACACCGAAGCCGCCGCCGCGTTAGGCATCCGCACATTGCACGTGCAGACGAACGCAGACTGGCCAAAAGCCCTCGCCAATTTCCTTTCCAACCATATCTGAAAATTATGTACATTTGCCGCTTTAAAAAAATATTGTATTAACGTGGGTAAAAGCGGCATCAAAAAAGCTCTCAAAATTACGGCGTGGGTCATCGGGGTGTTCCTCGCACTCGACCTGCTGCTCGTAGGTTTGCTGTTTGTACCTGCCATCCAAACCTTTGTCGTTCACAAAGTTACGGAATCATTGAGCAATGCCTGGGGCACGGAAATCTCCATCGGAGACGTGCGCATCACCCCCACCCTCAAGCTCGTGGCCCACGAGGTGGCCATCAAGGATCACCACGACGAGAACATGATCTATTCCGGCACGGTGAAAGGCCGTCTGCGCGGAATCAAGACCCAACCCGTCAGACTGCGGCTCAGCAATGTGGAGTTCAAGGACCTGGACGTTGTGCTGCGCACCTACAAGGACGAGGACACCATCAACGTAGCCAAATGGGCCGCTGCCCTCAAATCCGACAAACCCCAAAAGGGAGATTTTGTGCTCACTTCCAACTCGTTGCTTATCAAGGACGGACGGTTCGTGCTCATCAACGACAACACCCGCACGGTATTCGACACCGCCGGTCACCCCGGCATCGACTACGCCTTCTTAGAATTGGCAGACCTGAACATCAAGGCCAAGGATTTCCAGCTCATCGGTGCTGACATTTCTATGAAATTCAAGCAGTTAGCTTTCAACCAATACGGCGGTTTCCAACTGCAGAAATGCAGCGGCGACTTCCGAATCTGCGACACCACCCTGACGTTCGACAACCTGAAGCTGAAAACGCCCCAAAGTGACCTGGACCTGAATCTCGCTTTCCACTACCCTAACTGGCAAGGATATGGTCAATTTCTCGACTCCGTACATATACAAGCTGCTATCCGACCTTCGACGCTGGCCATGGACGACATCGCCGGTTTCGCGCCCGCCATCCGCGGCATGAACGAGGTTTTCCAGTTGCAGGCCGACACCGTCAGCGGGACCGTCAACGACTTCCGGCTGAAGAATTTAAAAGCCAACTGGTTGGATAACAATCTGGTACAAGGTAATTTCGCCTTCCGGGATATCACCCACTTTATGGATGCCAGATTCGATGTGGCGTTAGATTCCACCGTGTTCCATCTTCCCGACCTGGCTAAGTTCACACTTCCCAAAGGCAAGACCATCAAGACAAACAAGCTGTTGAACAAAATCGGCACGACCACTGTTTCAGGCACGTTCCGCGGCGACTTGGACAATTTCGCTACAAACTTGACCGCCGCCACGGGCATGGGCACGGTGCTGGCGAAGGTGACCAACGAGACCCGCGAGGGCAAGATGCATCTCAACGGCGATGTCTCGTCCTCCAACTTCAACCTCGCGAAGCTGCTCAGCAACCACCAGACCTTCGGTACCTGTCAGCTCGACGCCACATTTGACGGCAGCACCGCCTCCACGGGCTTCACCGCCGACAACCTGAAGACCCTGCAGGCCCACCTCAACGGCGATGTGCGGCGTTTCCCGATCATGGGCTACCCGCTGCGCGACATCCACGTGGAGGGTGACTACAAGGAAGGTCTCTACAACGCCACACTCAGTGCCGACGACCCCAACCTCAAATGCGACATTATCGCACAGTTAGACAACACCCAGCACGTACCGTTCTTGCAAGGGAGCATCGATCTGCAGGAGCTGTCCGCCGGCAAAATCGGCGCGATACTGCCTTTGGAGGATTCCGCCACGGCCACGGGCATCCACAAGATCATCTCCATTATGCAGCGCAACCCGGAGCTGTGCCTCTCTTTCGAACACTTCCAGATTGCCATGCACGGCACAGGGCTGGACGACTGCAACGGCTTCATCGGCTGCGACAACATCAAAATCAACATCAAAGACGACAGCCTTTCCAACGAGCGGCTGCGGCTGACGGCTATCAACAGCGACCGGCTACACAAATACCTGCTCTCCTCCAACATCACAAACATCAACTACGAATCAACCTACCCCATTGCCAGCGTCAAAGACTCGCTGCAAAGTCTCATCCACAACTTCCTGCCGTCGTTGATTGCGACCGTTGACAAACGGGAGGACACCGACCACGAGGTGCAGACCTCCTCAACGGACTACATCAAGCTCAACATCCGCACCTACAACATGCGCACAATCACCAAACTCCTATTCCCCGACATGCTCATCGCGCCGAATTCCACGGTGGACATCCGCGTGAGCACCAATCACGAGGACGACTACGCCAACATGAACCTGCCCTTCTTCGGCATCCGCAACAAGGTCCGGCTGCACCATTTCAACCTCGACGGGAAGACCTCCGATCCGCACACCCTCGCGTTGCAGCTGAGCGGCGACTCGGTGATTGTCTATGCCGGGAAAAGCACCATCCTTTTCGACCAAGTGAACGTCAACGCTGACGTGGCCAACGACGAAGTCCGCTACGATCTGTCATGGCACAACCCCTTCAATTCCGAAGGCAACATCTCCGACCTCTCCGGCACCGCCAACTTTGGGCATTTAGACGACCTCGTCATCCGTCTTGATACCTCAAAAATCTTCCTGAAGGACTACGAATGCCATTTCAACGACCAGAACACTATCCGCATCCAGCCGCACAGATACGTGGTGGACAACCTGTTGTTTACCACGCACAACAGCTTCCTGTCGGTTAATGGCACTTACGACACGAAAGATACAAGCCGGATGCGCGTGGCGGCGAAGAACCTTGACATTTCGCTCTTCAACTCGCTGCTGAACGGCATGTCCTTCGGTGGCACCCTCTCTGCCGACCTAAACCTGATGAATCGCAAAGACCGCCGGCTCGTCTTCGGTAAGCTCATCACCGACGAGCTGATTATGAACGAAAGCCGCTTGGGCGACCTGTTCCTCATGGCGGGACTTGACAACGAGAACGCCATCCGCTTCTCCGGTGGACTTTTCAACAGCCCGGAAGAAAATCTCGACTACGAGTATCTCAGCAACTTCAGCATCCGGGATTTTCAAAAAGAAAAGAACATTATCGCCAATGTATCAGGATCTTACGAAGGGAAGAAATTCAATGCAAAGGCAACCTTTGACACCTTGCAGGCCGATTTCTTAGAGCCTTTCCTTTCGGGATTCAGCGACAAACTGTCCGGCACGGCCTCCGGTGAGCTGTCTTTCCACGCCTCGCCCGACTCCACCTATCTTGACGGCACTGTGCATGTTCTTGACGCGCAGATGGGCATCGCCGCCCTCGGCACCCGCTACCATGTCAACAACCAGGACATCCGGTTCAACTATGACGGCATCTTTTTCGACGACATGCTGCTTTCCGACAAGGACGGCAACACAGCGAACCTCACTGGCTCCATCCGCCATAAAATGTTCAAAGACATGCAGATGGACCTGAGTATCCACACCGATCGTATCCTCGCGCTGAACACCCAACAAAGCCTTAACTCCGTCTTTTACGGCACGGGGTACGTGAAGGGCGATGTCTCCATTGCGGGCTCTGACGGCGACCTCTTCTTCACGGGACCCGACATCCAAACTCTCAGCGGATCCAAGATTTACCTGCATGTCAGCTCCACGAATTCGGCCTCGGAAACTGACTACATCCGTTTCGTGCCCCGCTTCGACACCACCCACACGGATGAGACAATTGAGACAACATCATCCTCCACCAATCTAAACTTCGACTTCACCTTCCATGTCACCAATGATGCCGACGTGATACTTCTTCTCGATGCCATCGGGGGCACCATCACTGCCCGCGCCGACGGCCGTTTCCAGCTGGTTTACAAAAGCAACGAAGACCTCAACCTCTACGGCAACCTGCTGATGTACTCCGGCAACATCAAAATCTCCCTTTTCGACCTTGTCAACAGTAACTTCACGCTGGTGCAGGGCGGCAGCATCAACTTCGACGGGCCGTTAGACAACATGACGGTCAACCTGAGTGCTTACAAGAGTTCCAAGACCTCGTTGTCGAACATCATCCAAACCGACAATTTGGGAGTCTCCAACGCGGATGTCAACGCCTACATCTATCTCAAAGGGCCGCTGATGCGCCGTATTGAGCCGACCTTCGGTTTTGAACTACCCAACAGCAGCGACGAGGTGCGTTCCCGTTTCTACTCTGCCATCGACACCCAAGACCTGCAGAACATGACCAAGCAGTTCGCTTACTTCCTGGTTACCAACAGTTTCATGCCGGAGAACCTGTTCGCCAACAACACCAACTCCGTTCCGGGCATGAACATGCTCAGCAACATGGTCAACAACGTGCTCAGCAATGTCATCGACAGCAAGCGGGGCGGCTTCGGCATCACCTACAACCAGGCCACGGAAACCACTTCGGCGGAGTACGGCGTGAGGGCTAACGCAAACCTCTTCAACGAGCGAGTCACCATGACCACCAGCTTTGGTTACTACGACGACCGGAGTGTGCAAAGTGCCTACAACAACATCTACGGCAACCTCTCGGTGGAGTACCGGATCAATCCGGCGGGCACCTGGCGCGTGAAGGCCTACACCCGCATCGGCGAGCGCGACGACATCTTCTACTACCTCGACGAGGGCTTCAACAACTACGTGGCCGGGGTAGCCTTGATGTACAACCAAGACTTCGACACGCGCAAGCGGGACCGCGACAAATCGAAAAAATCAAAGGAACAAAAAAAGTCCGAAAAACCCAAAAAATCTGAGAAACAATGAATAACAACGGCAAAAACTTCCTCGCCGTCCTGATAGGATTGGCCATTATCATCTTCTTGGGATGGTATTTCTCAGATATTGTCATCTATATCTTCATCGCCTTTGTGCTATCAATGGTAGGCTCGCCGTTAGTGAAGCTGCTCACCAAAATCCACATCGGCAAGTGGCAGTTTCCCAGCTCGTTAGCCGCTGCCATCGTGTTAGTCATCATCATCGCCGTTATCGGGCTGCTGTTCTACCTGCTGATTCCGGCGTTGGTGAACGAGGTCAAGTTCCTGACCACCTTGGACTTCAGCTCCGTCGGCGACAGCATCCAGGCGTGGCTGAACCAGTTCGACAAGCCGCTACGCAAATACGGAATTCTGGAGCGTCGGCAGCACGTCACCGACCTGCTGAACGATGAATTTACCGCCTTCGCCAGGAAGGTCAGCATGTCGAGCATCGTGACGGGCACCGCCAGCATCGTCAAGACGCTGTTCGTGGCCATCTTCTCCATCCTGTTCATGACCTTCTTCTCGCTGAAGGACCACAAGATTTTCTTCAAGATGATCCGCAGCTGGCTGCCCAACAACGTGCAGGATAACTACGATAACATCCTCGAAGCCACGGACACGCAGATCACCGCCTATTTCCGTGGGGTGCTGTTGGAGATGTTCATCGTCGGATTCCTCGAATTTTTGATTTGTTTCATCCTCGGTGTGCCAAATGCAGGAATTATCGGCGCCATCGGTGGTTTACTGAATATCATCCCCTACGTCGGTACCCTTATCGCTATCGCCGCGAGCATCATCGTGGGCATCACCTCGCTGTTGCCCGCCTCACCGGAAATGTCGCTCGTGTGGGCTACCGTCATCAAGATTGTGGCGGCCTTCGGGGTGGCCAAGATGGTCGATGACTTCATCCTGCAGCCTTTCATCTATGGCCGTCAGACCCACTCGCACCCGTTAGAGATTTTCATCGTCATCCTCGCGGCCGGCTACATCGGTGGCGTCTTCGCGATGATTTTCGCCGTTCCCGCCTACACCCTTTTGCGCATCATCATTAACGAGTTCTTCGGCACCAAGTTCGCCACCGCAGACGAGCGGGAGAAGATGCTCTCAAACAGTTAGTAGTTAGTAATTTAGGAATATGAACAACTTCGGATTCACAATAAAGAAAACGCGCTCGTTTAACCTGAGTCAGGCCGACCTGCGCAAGGCGGAGGCCCTCCTCCGCGAGGTGCCGTCATATCGGAAATGCATCGGGTGCGGCGGATGCACGGCCACCTGCTCGGCCCGTCAGTTCACCGACTTCGACATCCGCAAGGTCCACAACACCTTCCGCCGCGGGCAGTACGACAAGCTCGCCGACGAGCTCCGCAAGTGCATGTTGTGCGGCAAGTGCACGCTCGTGTGCCCGCGGGGCGTCAACCTGCGGTCGCTCATCATCAACATGCGCCAGTTATTAACCCCGTCAAACGAAACTTTCTAAGCCATGGCAAACTTTCATCCTTTCGTAGTCCCGTTCGTTTTAGGAACCATTGGACTTTTCGTCATTTGCGGCTACAAATACGTGCGCTGGATCAAGCAGTTTGACCGCAAGCAGCAGAAGCTCATCAAAAAGAACATGTTCTCCACGCGGATTTTCCCCGCGATCAAAGAGATGTTCTGCGAATGTCTGCTCCATCTGCGCATCAGCAAGAAAAACTGGCGGCTGGGCTACATGCACCGCAGCATCGCTTTCGGCTGGTTCCTGCTCATCGTGGTGGGTGCCATCGAAAGCCGTATCGGCACCAAAGGGCCGTTCCACTTCTGGTGTGCCATCTTCTACCGCTTTTTCCACCACAACCCGCCCGCTAACGGCACCGAGTTCGTCTTCACCCAGCTCATGGACCTGATCTTGCTCTACGTGCTCTCGGGCATCTTCCTCGCCTTCGTGAAGAAGGTCCACTCCCGCTTCCTCGGCATGAAGCGCACCACCAAACATACGGTGATGGATACGACCGTGAAGATTGCATTGTGGGCCATCTTCCCGCTGCGACTGCTGAGCGAATCCGTGACAGCACGACTGTACGCCAACGGCGGCTTCCTAACCCAAAGTATCGGTGACCTCTTCGGCCGCCGCGCTGCCGAATTTCTCGAACTGCCCTGCTGGTCGCTATACTCCATCGCCCTCTGCATCTTCTTCCTGATGCTGCCCTTCACCCGCTACATGCACATCTTCACCGAGGTCTTCCTCATCTATTTCCGCAAGTTAGGCCTCCGCGATAGTGTCAAGATGACTGGCTACACCAAGTTCGAGCTGAGTTCCTGCTCGCGCTGCGGTATGTGCATCGACCGCTGTCCGCTCTACAACACACTGGATATCAACGACGTGCAGAGCGTCTATCTGCTGCGAAACCTCCGTAACTTAGAACACCATCAGGATATCCTCGCCGCCGGCAAGAACTGTCTCATGTGTCATCAGTGTGCCGAGGACTGCCCCGTGGATATCGATCTGATGAGCATCCGCCGCATCTCTCGCGACAAGGGCGACACCGACATGTCCGACAACTACCGCTATCTCGATACGGTGAGGGGGTTCAATGCCATCGGGCGCGTGGCCTACTTCGGTGGCTGCATGACCCAGCTCACCCCGACCATTTCCGAGTCAATGAAGACCATTTTCGACGCTGCGGGCGTGAAGTACTGGCATCTGGACGGCGATCGGTCCATCTGTTGCGGCCGTCCGCTGATGCAACAGGGCTTCAACAAGCAGGCCGCCGACCTGCGCCGCAAGGTCAGCGAACTCATCACCTCCTCGCACCCCACCGCGCTCATCACCTCCTGCCCCATCTGCTACAACACCTTCAAATACGAATACAACCTGCCCATTCCTGTTTATCACCACACCGAGTACCTCGACATGCTGATCAAGTCCGGGAAACTCCCTGTGAAACAGATGGATACGACGTTCACCTACCACGATCCCTGCGATTTGGGACGCGGGACGGGCATCTACGAACAACCTCGCGAAGTGCTGAAGGCCATCGGTCAACTCAAAGAGATCTCCGCTGAGAAGGAGAACAGCGTTTGCTGCGGCATGAATTTGGGCAACACGGTGCTTTCGCTCGACCAGCAGACGAAACTCCGCGACAAGTCCCTGCAAATCCTCACCGAACCGAATCCCGACGTGGTTGTCACTGCCTGCCCGATGTGCAAGAAGGCGTTCAAGCACGGCACCGAGGCGAACGTGAAGGACATTGCGGAAGTGGTGGCCAGTTCGGTTCGGAATGTAGAATGTAGAATGCAGAATTATGAATTATGAATTATGAATTATGAATTATGAATAATTTCTGCGAAAATCTGCGAGTTCTGCGGGAACACAAAAATGACAAGCATTAATACAGAAATACAAGACTACGTTGAGCGGAACATTATCCCGTTGTATGACCAGTTCGACAAGGCGCACCAGCGCGACCATGTGCGGATGGTGATTTCGCAGAGCATGTCGCTTGCTGCGCAGATGGACGTAGATGCGGATATGGTCTATGTCATCGCCGCCTACCACGACATCGGACTGTGCGAGGGACGGGAACGTCATCACACGGTATCTGCTCAGATGCTGCTAACAGACGATGAGCTACGGAAGTGGTTCACGGAAAGCCAGTTGCAGACGATGGCGGAAGCCGTGGAGGACCACCGCGCTTCCTCCGACCACGCGCCCCGCAGTCTCTACGGGCGCATCGTGGCCGAGGCCGACCGTTTCATCGATCCCGACACGGTGGTTCGCCGCACCGTGCAGTACGGCATGGAACACTACCCCGAGTTGGACAAGGAAGGACATTTCGAGCGGATGGTGCAGCACCTGCGCGAGAAATACGGCCGCGGCGGCTACCTGCGCCTCTGGTTCGAGCATTCGCCGAATGCCGAACGGTTGGAGGTTTTGCGTAAGATGATTGACGACGAAGGTGCGTTGAGACGGAAATTTGAGGAATTTTACGTATGTAGGGGCGAATAATCATTCGCCCCTACATACATCGTGTTATCGTTCCAGCATCCTCTTCCGTTCCTCCTCCGGAAACTTCTCAATCGCATACCGCAGCATTGTGCGGGGCATTGTTTTGCGACGAGGTTCAAGCCACTCGCGGAGGCGTTGCTCGTCGCGCTTGCCAGCTTCGCGCAACAGCCAGCCGGTGGCCTTCTGCAATAGGTCGTGCAGGGGCGCGGGCTTCTCTAACATGAGGTCCGCCAGCGCGTAGGTGTCGTCCAACTCGCCGTGGCGCAGAAACTGCATCGTGGTCACGATACCGATGCGCTGCTCCCAGATGGTGGTGCCGTTCTCCACCATGTCGTAGAGCATTTTGCGGTCTTTGTCGAGAAGCCAGATGCCGAGGATTTCGTGGCAGGTGAGATCCACCAAGTCCCAGTTATTCACGAACTGGAGGTGCGACAGGTAGAAGCTGACGTTCAGCTGTTGCAGTCCGCGGTCGCCCTTGGCCGCTTTGAAGAACTGCACCAGCGTGAGCAGTCCGGCGAGC
>CAJOKR010000033.1 GCA_905235135.1 uncultured Bacteroidales bacterium | reverse complement strand
GACGTACCCGCCAGGTTGTAGAGACGCAAAATTTTGCGTCTCCATGGTGCCGTCGTTTCCTGCACCATTGTCCCGCAAGGCCAGTTTCATCGCATGGAATTCCGCATAATTGGCCATTTCCGCGTCATCGGCATCCGCCACAAAGGGGTCAGCGTAACCTTCCACAAACCTTGTCTCCGTCAGCGAATACGGGTCGGCGATGGGCTGGGCGGCAGTGTGCCATTGTTCCAATGCGGCGAGGTCCAACAGGCTGTCGGACATGAGGGCGCGGACGGCAGTGTAATAGGTATCGGAGAGGGAATGGCGCATCTCGGTCAGCTGGGTTTGCGGATTAGTGTTGTCCAAGTTGCCAAGGTTGTCGTTATAATCCGCTTGGGCGGAGGTATAGTTGTCCATGTCGGACTGAAACCCCGCGAACGTGAACAGGGGGAAGCCACCTCCATTATTGCACAAGGTGGATGAGCAGTAATTCTCAGCAGTTGTTGTTTCCAGAGTCACATTGCTGTAGTGCACGGGAGCGAGGTTAATGCCAAAACCGTAATAATAGTATTTCAAAGGTTTCAGATTTGGGTTATTCAGATTGCTGACATTGTAAGAGGCGTTGTTGAAAGTGTTGTCGGCGCCCTTTGAGGCAGAACCTTGTGGGGTGGCGATGGATGCGCCGCTGTTCAGATAGATGTCATATTTGCCGTAATTGAAAACATTGCAGGAAATTTGAAGACCTCCCAGAAAGGGATTGCCATTGACGCCAGACACTGAAATCCCTTTAGTCAGATTGGTGAAAGTGTTGCGATAGAGACTGTTGGCAGCCGTACCCGAATTGGCAACGGAGATGCCTGTACGGTTGTCAATGTAGAATGGTCCTGTCGGGTAGGATGTTCTCAAAAACGAGTTTTCCTCCACCACGTAGCCGGTGCATCCATCCAGATACAACCCGCAGTTGTTGTGTGCGGAACCGGGTATGGAATTCATGTCAAAGGTGCAGCGGGTCACAGAAGCAAAAGAGTTGCCATTGATGCGCACGCCGGTGCCGTTGTTCTCGAACATGGCGAAATCAACCTCCACGGGATACTGTTCGCCAGCGGTATTTGCTTCAATGGCGGTAGAGAAACCGGCGAAGGTGCTGTGAATAGACGCATTCTCGCTACAGGTACAGGTGTTGGGGTCTATTGCTGTAGAAGTACAAATCTTGTCCACTTTGAAACCTGCATCCTCGGTGTAGATGGCGTGCCGGCGGTCGCCCTGATCGGTGGTGGCGTTCTCGAACGCGCATCCTTTGAACTCCACCCCGTTCACCTCCCACATCGTGACGTGGTCGATAAAGGAGCCGTTGCTTTGGGAAAAGAAGTTGTCATCATTCACCAAGAAAGAGCACTTGGAGAAATAACTTTGATTGCTGACGATGTACCCGCCTACGTTGTGGTTGGTATAAGAGAGGAACTCCACAGCCCGACGGTTGTTGATGAAAAATGCGCTGTCAGCCTTGACGATGCCTCCCGTCGTAGCGTATGTCGCGTCATTGCGAAGTCCTGTACGGATGGCGCAATGCGCATTTTTTATGATGGCACCGTTGAGCAGTTCCACCGTGCCTTGATATTGGGCAAGCTGCCGTTTGGTGCGGTCGCCGACCACTTCGATGCCCTGCCACATCTCGTTAGGGCAGGCGGAGGTGAGAGTGCCGCCATCAATGACGAGCTTGCCGCCGGGACGGACAATGATTTTTGCTGCTGTATCCATCTCAATCTTGCATGTAATAGTCAACGTTGCCCCTGAATCCACAATTACAGGTTGATAATACTTTCTCGTATAATCAACTAATTGATTTTTGGTGATATGCAAATCGGGTGGGTTTGCTTCACCATACGCAAAATGTCTCAATGAGGAAACTTGTAAGGCACGTTGAATACGTCCACATTGCAATGCTGAAAAGTGTCTGCTATACATGGTGCCTCCCATGATATTATTAGTACATGTGTTGGATGGGTCGTAAGGGTCACAACTCCATCCGCCATGATGATAACAAATTTGTGTCGGAGGTGCACTACACCATGGTTGCGTTACTGTACCGAACACGTCCCATAGGAATTCTGGATGAGCAATTATTGTATATTCTGAATTATAAGTATGTCCGAGACCAAAGTTGTGTCCAAATTCATGAGCCATGTGTAAGGCAAAACCATATAAACCGTGGTATTTATGTTGATGGACTGAAACAATCGCAGGGTATTGTGTGTTATACCCGGAAGACATCCCTGAATAATAGGCGGCTGTGTCTATTGAGAGATGGTAGGTGAAATTGTTAAGACGTTCAGGATAATGTTCTGACAAGTAGGAAACAAATGCGGATGGTGTTGCCTTGTATGCCATTTCCGTATTGTTATAGTAATAGATAGTGTCTATTACAAACCTGACACGTGCGTCTGGGACAAATTGTGCGTTTGGAATATTCAAGCTGTATGTTTATTGTGATAATAAACGAAATTCAAATAGTCAAACGCCAAACGCAGACTGTCTCTAAACGCAGGTGTGTCCAACCACCAGTTGCCCGTTCCGTCATCCTTTCTCCATACATTAATGTTGACAGGGATGGTGACTATTGGTGTGCTACTATCTGGAATGTATGATAAGGCTAACAGTCCCGTATCATATACATCTGTTGGAGTCACGCGAGTGCAATTACCCCGAAAATCAGTGTTTTCTTCCGTTCCAATACAGATATATTGGGCAAACGAATTATTCAAAAATGCCATCAATAAAAGTGGTATTAATAGTTTTTTCATAATTTAATTATTTTTTGTGTGAAATTCTTATCTGATTGTTCAATTAATATCATGTATGCACCTTTTGGCAAAAAGTCAAGATTGATTATTTTGTCAACCTCCAATCCTTCAACAGCATCTCTATAAACACAGACGCCCATTACATTAAAAATGTGTAGTGACAAACGACTATCTTCCAATTGGTTGACAGAGATGTATAACTGTTCTGTCAACGGGTTGGGATAAATCTTGACATCCAATTTCCCTATTTCCGGCACATCCCCGCCGAAACCGTTGTTGAAACAGTCGTTAGAGTCTTCGTCAAAATCGAACTCTGTTTGGAATGTAACTCCCAAACTGTCTGAAAAACAGAGCAATATCCGCTGCCCATAATCCGACAAATTCATTTGCAGTTCTTCGTTAAAGCCACGAATGCCTCCAATTCCTTCTATCCATACATTGTCGTTGGGAAAAGAAGACAAGCCTTGTAAAAGGATTTGACTCCGAGAGGAATTGTCCGATAGATAAACCAACGTGTCCGCTGCGGAATAATGATGGGTGACAGCCGAATTGTCATGCTGCCCGACGTATATATTCGCAGTTTCTGTACGGACGGCATAGGATTTTGCAACATATCCGTCTTTGCCTAACGAATAATAGCAAACGGTATCCCCAATTTTCAGAGAAAAGTCATAGAGCAACACTTCCATGGCTGTATCTATTTGAATTTCCAAATAATCGTCAAGATTCTGAATCCACGTTCCTTCTGGTAAAAAAGCAAATACTTTCTTCCCTGCAGAGTCATTGCGGATGGCCGCAAAATACTCCGCTTCCTCCAAATTGAACTCGAAGGACTGGTTACCGACCTGCCGATAAAGTTTCAGATACGTTCTCCCGCCAAGCAACGTGTCCCCGTAGGTCATATATTTTTCGTTACTCACCGACCAGATGCAGCCGTCAGTGATAGGGTGGTAAATATCCTGTGCGGATGCCAAAGAAGCGGCGAACATCACCGCCGCCAGCGCCAACGCCGCCCCGAAAAGGCTGGTTTTTGTTGTACTCTTTTTCATTTTTTTTGGGTATTTAAAGGTTTTATATATCGTTTGATGAAAATACATTTTTTTGAATGGTGATTCGGGGACAATATAGAGACGTTGCGCGCAACGTCTCTACAGACCCCGCAAACGCTTTTAATTGTTGCTGTACGCCGCCGCCTCGCTGAAGAACAGCCCCGTGAACGTAAATTGCTGTGTGACACTGTCCCGATAGACTAATTGCGCCGGAATGTTCAGGTACGCCTGGTTTTCAGATGGAGCATCCAAAACGGTCAGAGAACGGTCTGGCATGTTGAAGTAGTCCTCCGTAGTGAGACTCCACACCGTGTCCACCACCACATTGAACGTCTCTCCTTTGGGTTGCCCACCAATGGGCCAAATCCGTATTGTGACCAAGCATGCGTCGCCCCATCCTTGGCAATCAACATGACCTAATACCCCATTGACATAAATACACCCATCGCAAACATCTATACTATGTCCTACCGTATAGGTTATCTCAATCGGTCCATCCTCTTTTGAGAACGAGTTACCCACCGTCGCGTAATTGTTCGGTTTCGGATTCATGTTGACATTGTTGTCAATCTTGTTGCAGGCCACCATCAGAATAACAGCGGTCAGAAATGCTAATGGAATAATCTTTTTCATAACTTGAACTTTTGGTTTGTATGCAGGGCAAAGATAACTATTCCCGACACACAAATTCCAAAAAAACGCATGTCGGAATAAATATTTTTTAGGAGGCAAAATGATGTCGGAATAAAACGGGAAATATCTTTTTCATTATAAGCCTTTTGTAAGCCTAAGAAAAAAATTTCATGTCGGAATAAAAAGACCGCATAGAACACGTTCGTGTCGGAACAAACGGTCTTTTGAGACTAAAAAACGAGGTCACTTTCGCAGGATTTCTGAAAAAAAGTTATCTTTGCCGCACCAAAATGACTACAATAATGGATACGTTTTTTCAATCACACCGAAAAGGAATCACCCTTGCCTCCAATCTGGTTTTCTGGTTTGTAACTTGCTACTGCTTCGTCCGATTTTCCGTGCTTCGACCAGTATGCAATACACATATTTACAAAGAGTTCATTTGCGTCGGACTTATTGCTACGGTTGTGTTTGTCACGCAAAGACTTACTATTCCCAATTTGTTTTTGCGTGGTAGATATAACGTTTTTTGGATTGTATCAGCTTGTGTACTGCTGCTTGCAACTTTTATTGAAATACGATTAGTCAAATCGGATCTTTTAGCAAAAGTGCACATACAACAAAACATAACAAGCTATATGCTAATGATATCTCTCTTCTTCGCATGGTTTCTGGTGTTCCGGCTCTATACCTTGCAGAAAGACGCGTTCAGGGCGAAACAGCGGGCATCGGTGATGGAACACCAGTCGGTGCAATTCTCCACGCCCGACCAAAAGGAGATTTCCATCCCGATAGACATCATGGTCTTTATCCAAGAGGTTGACCACATCACCCAAGTCCATTGTACCCAAAATAATATTGTCACTGTTTTGGAGCCGCTATCCCATTGCAAAAAGATGATTCCCACTACCCTTTGGACCTCCGAAGGTTCCGATAAAATGGTGTTCCACAAGCATCTGTCGGAGTTCCTCCAAACCCAAAACAAGCCGGAAGTGCGAGAAATCAAATACATCACATTGCTGAGCGAAAGACAGTTCCGCATTTTTGAAATCATCCATCAGAATCCGGGCTGCAACACCACATTCCTTTATGAAAGCTTTCGCAGAAAAGTCACCCAGCGCACCATTGAACGCGACCTCGAAGATATGCGCGAAAAAAACGTCATCTCGCACGTTGGCGACAAAAAGACCGGCGGCTACGAAATCTGCACCCTCAACGTGATATCAAAGGAATAGAGACGCATCTATTCCTTACCCCTTGATATTCCGTGTTTATCTTCTGAAATCGTAGGAACGTTGCGCGCAACGTTCCTACAGAACGGAAACATCTCTGTTAATAGCTATATACTACCTTGAACCGCAGCCCGAAGCCCTGCATCGGGTAGTTGCGGATGATTTCGTAGTTTTTGTTGGCGATGTTCAGCAGTTCGAGCTTGAGACCGAGGGTGGAGGTATTGCGGAAGTTGAAATCGTGGTTCAACGTGATGCTCTGATCGATATAGCCGGGCACTTCGTTGGCGGGGATATTCTGCGGGAGCGCGTACCGCTTGTCACACCCAAGCAGCGAGTAGGTGACTGTAATCCAGGGCGTTTGCAAACTCAAACTGGCCGAACCGGACCACAGCGGCGTGTAAGGAATCTGGTTGTTGTAGGTTTTGCTTTTCGGGTCGGTGCGATCGACCGCCTTCTGGTAGGTGACATTGCCATTCAGCCGCAAAATGTACTGGTTCGTGATGCGGTATTGCCAAAACGTATTCAGCTCCGCACCCGCCACATACACCTTGCCGTAGTTCAGCATCGTCCATGAGAAAAGGTTGTGCGTTGGGAAGGCCACAATCTTGTCCTTCACGATGTTGAAATAGCCGTCTAACGTGGTGGAGACAGTAACCCGACCTGCTGCCAGGTGCGCCTCCTTCAGCACTAACCCAAGGTTCCACTGGTGCGTCTTCTCCGGATTGAGATAGATGTTGCCCACCTCGCGGTAATACAAATCGTTGAACGTTGGCATCCGAAAGATGTTCTTGTAGAAGAAGCGCAAGTGCAGGGTTTTGGTCAGATTTACGGAACCGCCCACGGCCGGAGAGAGGTGCGTATAGTCTTGAATATCAGGAATCTCAGCAAGTATGTTGTCAACGTAGGTCAGCAGCAGGTTGGCGTTGAATTTCCATCGGTTCCCTTCCACTATCGCCGACAGCGAGGTCAGCGAGGTGAACCGTCCGGGATGGGCATATTCTAACGAATTGGCCTTTAGCTGCTGGTAAAAAACGTCCTGCGCCAAGGCGAATTGCAACAGTCGGACCCGTTTGAGGGAATTCCTTTCGTGGATGGGCGTAAACAGCACGGTGTTAGAGAGATAGCTTTCATGCTGGTGGTAGCGGTTGTCCAAGAAACCTTGCGCGTTGAGGTAGTCGGGGTCGTAGTAGCGGGTGTAGTCGTAATTGAACTTTGCGTTGGCTTGGTATGCCCACCGGTCGTTGAAATACTTGTGATAGTGCGCCTGCCCGAAAGCGTTCTGGTTCCACAGCTTCTGGTGCGACACAGAGTTGTAGAAGATGGTGGCCGAGGGCAGTTCCCGTGCGGAATTGTAATAGTAAAGCTTCACGTTGAAACGCTGCGTCCGGTCGATCTGCCAGACGGCGTTGAATTCGGTGTTAAGGGTTTGGGTAGCAGCGTTTTTGCGTATTTCGTGCGACACGCTGTCGTTTGCCCCGCCATAGTGCAGCGTGTAGGGATAGTCGCCCTTGGAGCGCATGGCATCGGCCGAGAGATTCCAGTAGAATAGGCGGTCGTCGCGCTTTTTGGAGCGCACCTTGTGGGTGATGCCGGCCTGCAGCCCAAAGAGCCCGTATAAGCCCACTGTCCCACCGACGTGGAAGCTGAACGGTTTTTCGGGGATAACGTTTATCGTGTTGATTTTCAACAAGCTGCTGTAGGAGAAGAGGCGTGCGGGAACGAAAATCTTGTCGTCTAACCCCACGACAAGGGCGATGGAGGCTACATTTTCGAGGGAGAGCTTGCCGAGGTCGATTTGCCCGGTCTGGCAGTCGGTGATGGCAATATCGTCGTATGCCACCCCAGTGTGCTGGCTGCCGAGCCCGCGCACGGAAACGGTCTTCATGCCGCCAGTGCCGCCATAGTCACGTACTACCACGCCCGACATATACTTCAGGGCGTCAGAGAGTTGCAAGGTCGGAAGCTGTTTGATCTGCTGAGCTGAAATCTGCTGCACCGACGCCGGTCCGGAATACACCTTCTGCGGTTCGTCAGCGTTGATGTTGACCTCTTTAAGACGCTGGGCACGGACGCTGTCCAGGTTGCTTTGGGCCCGCACCCCGAGACAACACAGCCCGCACAGAAACAGTAATATGCTTATTCTCAACGTCTTAATCATACCAATAATTCGGTGCAAAGGTACATTTTTTTGGCTTTCAAGGACATAGGTAACAGCGTGCTGGTTGGCTGCTGGTTTGCCACCCCTTGCCAAGTACAAGGCAGATGCGTAAGACTTTCGTTTTTAATCGAACGAGTAAGTACTTTTTGTATTTTTGCCACGCTGATTAAATTAGGGAAAAAATATTCTGAAAGTAATGAAAATCGGACTGATACGAGAGACCAAAACGCCTGTGGACAACCGTGTCGCGCTGGCACCCGAGCAGATGGCGGCGTTGCAAAAACGCTTTCCTGACGATGCTTTTGTGGTGCAAAGTAGTGGCACCCGTGTCTTTACGGATGATGCCTATCGCAGCGCGGGCATAGAGGTGCGGGAGCGCATGGACGATTGCGATGTGCTGTTTGGTATCAAGGAGGTGGATACCCGGACGCTTATTCCCGGCAAACATTACTTCTTTTTCGGGCATTTTGCCAAGCAACAGACATCCAATCTGCCTTTGCTTCAGACTCTTATCGCCAAAAAGATTACCTTCTCGGATTACGAATACTTGGTGGATGACCAGAACCGGCGGGTGTGCGCTTTTGGCTGGTGGGCCGGATTTGTGGGCACCTACTACACCCTGCGCGGCTACGGGTTGCGGCACAATCTCTATGAGCTTCCGAAACCCGACCGCCACTTCTCGATGGAAAAACTTCTGAACGCCCTGCAAAATGTGAAACTCCCGCCCGTGAAGATACTTGTCACTGGTAACGGTCGCGTTTCGCACGGGGTGCAGGAACTGTTGGAAAAAATCGGGGCGGAACGGCTCACCGAGGAAGCTTTTCTCTCCGAAAGTCCCGTAAGCAAGCTCTCTTTTTGCGCCGCCGATGCCGATAGGTTGGTGGTGCGGAAAGATGGTGCGCCCTTCTCGTGGGAAGACTTCCTTGCGCATCCCACCGAATATCGCAGCGATTTCATGCGCTGGGGCAAACATGCTGATATTCTGGTGTCTGCACACTTTTGGAATCCGCAAGCCCCTGTCTATCTGACGAATGACAACCTTGCCGACCCCGACTTGAAAATCCGTTTCATCGGGGACATCTCTTGCGACATCCAAGGCAGCATCCGTTCCACCTTACGCTCTTCTACGCACGACGAGCCCTACTACGATTACGACCCTGCGACAGCCTCCGAGAAACCTCCTTTTTCATCCGAACGTCACATTACGGTCATGGCGGTGGACACCTGCCCGAATGCCCTGGCTGCCGATACCAGCACCTATTTCGGGGAGCGGCTCATCGAACATGTGTTCATCCCCTTGTTGGAACGCAAGCATTCTGATGTCATGGATCGCGCCACCATTTTGGATGGAGGGCGGCTGACGCCACGGTTTGAATATTTAACTGACTTTGCCAATGGTATTTCCTCTGTAGAGACGCACGGCCGTGCGTCTCTACAACGTCCACCGAAAACGTATAATAGCTTCCGATGAAGACTGAAGGCAACTTAAAAGAGAAGACCGTTTCCGGCATGATGTGGGGTGCCGTGGGGAAGGTGGGGACGCTGACCATCAACTTCCTCTCCAACCTCGTGCTGGCGCGGCTGCTGATGCCGGAAGATTTCGACTGCATCGGGATGCTGGCCATCTTTCTCGCCGTTTCCAACATCTTCATCCAGGGCGGTCTCGGCACCGCACTCATCCAGAAAAAGAACCCCACCAAGCTGGACTATTCCACCGTTTTCTACTGGAATCTGGTCTTCGCTGTCGTTTTCTACGTCATTTTGTTCGCCATCGCGCCTGCCGTGGCTCGTTTTTACGGTCTTCCCATCCTCCAGCCGATGTTGCGAGTGCAAAGTTCCGTGCTCATTATCCAGTCATTTGCCATTGTGCAGATCACGCAACTGCAGAAACGGATGGATTTCCGCGCATTAGCCATCCGGAACATGGCGGCGGCTCTGGCAGGCACGCTCATCGCCATCCCGATGGCCTTCCACGGGTACGGGGCCTGGAGTTTAGTGGCCTCCGCTATCTTGGCTGCTATCGTCAACGTGCTGTTGCTCTGGAAGATGAGCGACTGGAGACCCTCCTTGGAGTTCAGCTTCGCATCCCTGAAACAGCTCTTCAGCTTCGGCGGGCTGATGCTCCTTTCCTCCTTAGCCGAAACCCTCTACACCAACCTGCAGGGGCTCATCATCGGCAAGCGGTTTCCCGCTGGCAACCTCGGCTACTACATGCAGGCCAAAAAATTAGAAGAAGTGCCGGTCACCGGACTATCCTCCATCGTTAATGACGTAACGTTCCCGGCATTTGCAAAGCTTCAGGATGACCCCGACCGGTTGCTCGAAGGGATGCGCAAGAGCACAAAAGCCCTCTCTTTCGTCAATTTCCCGATGATGATTCTGCTCATGATCATTGCCCTGCCGCTCATCACCCTCCTTTACGGCGCCAAATGGGAGACCTCCGCGCCCTACTTCCAAATCCTCTGCATCTCTGGGCTGATTTACACGATAAACACCCTTAACACCAATGTAATCAAGGCTTTAGGGAAAGGAAAAATCTATTTCGCCGTCCAAATTATCAAGCGGACCATCGGCATCGCCCTCATCTTCTTTGGGATGCGATACGGCATCTACGGGCTGCTTTGGGCCGTCGCCAGCGTTTCCTATATCAGCTTCATAATCAATGCTTTAGTTAGTAAAAGATTAATTAACTACGGGATTTTCAGACAGTTATGGGATGTGTTTCCCTGCCTGCTTGCCGCCGCGACCGCCGGTGTCCTTGCCTACCTTTTGGGACGGGTGCTGCCCCTGAATATGTATGTGGTCATGCTCATTCAAATCGTCGTTTACGCTGTCCTCTACCTTTTGCTCGCCAAACTGTTGAAAATCGAGGGGTTACAAACATATACCGACATTCTTACCAACTTATTACACCGAAAAAATTAAGAAATATCATGCAAATACGATCCAATCCGAATATCTGGTTCCGGTACCTGATGACGACCATCTCGCCAAAATGGACCATCAATCTGTTGTTCAAGCTGTGCCATCACCGGAAGCCCGACCTGGAAAATCCGCAGACCTTAGATGAGAAAATCCAGTGGATGAAGCTGCATTACTACAACGACAACGCGTTGGTGAAGCAGTGCGCTGATAAGTGGCTTGTCCGCAACTACGTCAAGGATAAGGGTTTAGAGCACATTCTGACGGAAGTGATAGCCACCTATCACGACCCGAAGGAGATTGACTGGGATGTGTTGCCCGACAAGTTTGTGCTGAAGTGGAACTTCGGGAATGGCGGCAATGTGGTTTGCACCGACAAGAGCAAATTGGACAAGGATGCAGCGATGCACGACCTGAAACGGTTCCAAAAGCTCAAATTCCACCTTTTAGCTGCCGAACCGCAATACGATGTGGCCGAAAAATTGCTGATTTGCGAGAAATACATCGAGCCGGAGCAGGGAACCTCGCCCACGGATTACAAATTCTACTGTTTCAATGGGGAGGCGAAGTACGTGCTGTGCTGCATCGGCCGCGAAGAGGGGCAGAAGCCGGCCTTCTACTTCTTCGACCGCGACTGGCAGCTGCAACGTCTTAACCGTCAGGGGAAAATGGCACCGGAGGGCCTCTCCATCCCCAAACCCGATGGCATCGACCAACTTTTCGACTATGCGGAAATCCTCTCCAAACCCTTCCCGTTTGTCCGCGCCGACTTTTTCCTCGAAAAAGGGAAACCTTGGTTCGGTGAGCTGACCTTCACCCCCGGCGGCGGCTTCGACTATGGCCGCCTCCCCGAAAGCGATCTGCTGTTCGGCAGCATGGTGCAATTGCCCAATGAAGAATGAAAAATGTAGAATATAAAACAACCCTAAACCTTAAACCCTAAACCTTAAACCCTAAACCTTAAACCCTCAACCTTAAACCCTCAACCTTAAACCCTCAACCTTAAACCCTCAACCTTAAACCCTCAACCTTAAACCCTCAACCTTAAACTAATGAAGAAACAACGAATCGCCAAAATACTGGTTATCACAATCTTGTGTCTTTCCACGCTGATGTTTTTGCCGTGGATTTACCTGACACCCATCTATTACATCATGCGCTATGCCATCATGGCCATGACGGCGGTGGCCTTTGTGCTGACCTTCTCGCTGACCCGCTGCCTCTCCATCCGGTTTGTGCGGCTGCTGTTGCTCACCATCGCCTGTATGGTGCTGATTTTCTTCATCATACCGGTCCGGCCATCGGACATTTCGCAGTTAGTCATCGCCTTGATTACCTTGACAATCGGAGCCGGATTGGACTGGAACGAGCGGGAATGGGCGAACATCAGCTACGGCTACACTCTGCTGATGATTGCGGTGACGCTTTGCAACAGCCTCTATTACGCAGGCGGGCTGTATGTGCCTGAGCACTACATGTTTGACGAGGGGAAGAACCAGGTGGGCGCGATGGTGGCCATTGGCGCGACGGCCTGTTTTTACTTCGGGATGAAAATGAAGGAGGAACGTACAGCCTTTTGGGTCGTCACCTTCTTGGCCCTGCTTTCCATCGTCCTTATCCGCGCCCGTTCCGACTGTTTTGCGCTGATAGCCTGTATGTTACTGATTACGGCGAAGGAAGCGGACTTCCACGGGAAATGGAGTGTCAAAACCGTGCTGACCATCCTCGGAATCATCCTCATTGGGGTGATTATCTACACAGGTTTCATCGGGGACGAACTGCATACGTTTATGCACGGCGGGAAAAGTGGAAGTGGCATTGATGACATCACCACCCGCCGTTGGGAGCGCAACCAGAAGGGTATGGACATCATCATGCACCACCATTCGATGGAGGAGCTGAAAAATCCGATGAAAATCCCGTTCATCCACAACTACCCGCTGTTGCGTCTGGCGCGTTACAGCATTTTCTCCTTGCCGTTACTTTTGTTCTACCTTTATTTCGGTATCAGCACGTTAATCGAACTTTTCAAATCCCGCAAAACGGAAATCAAGCAGGTGGGCTGGGTGGTCTGCTGCATCCCGCTGATTATCAGCTTTGCAGAACCCAACTTCCCCTACGGTCCGGGTTTGGTGCAGATGTTGGCATTCCTGCTGTTGGGATTCTCGCTACGTCCGAACGACCCACCTCAAAGTCGTCCGGAAGCGGAGAACGCCAATACAGTGCTGCATGTCTGTAACGACTTTACATTCAGCAAAGTACACAGCAACTTGTATCGCGAGTTGGATGCCCAGGGCGTGAAGCAGACGGTGTTTGTGCCGCTGCGTAAGGAGGCACCCGAGGATAACCGTTTTGACGGGAAAAACACCACATTTGTGTTCGCCCACATCCTGAAACGGCTGCACCGCCTCTTTTTCTTCCACAAAATTGAGAAAACGGTGCGGGAAATCGAGAAAACGGTGGATTTGAACCAGATTTCCTGCATCCATGCAACCACCCTTTTCAGCGACGGGATGGTGGCTCGGGAATTGCACTGCAAATACGGGATTCCGTACATAGTGGCCGTGCGCAACTGCGATGTGAACGCCTTCCTGCGCTATCTGCCGCATCTCTGGTGGGTGCATCGCGCTGTGATGGAAACCACCGACAAGGTAATCTTCATCACCCCCAACTTGCAAAAACGGTTGCTGAAACACCCGACGCTATACAAGATGCGGGAACAAGTTTCGGAGAAGTCCATCGTCATTCCAAACGGCATTAACGAGTTTTGGCTCAACAACATACAGACTGAAAATACCGCTCATCCGCACCATCTGCTCTACGCTGGAAACTTCACCCGTAACAAGAATCTGCCCCGACTGATCCACGCGCTGCAAAAGCAACGGACGGAGCTTCCCGACCTGCATCTTGATATAGCGGGAGACGGTGGCAATGATCAGGATCGGGTGCTTGCGCTGATGCATCGGAATGCCGATTGGATTACTTACCACGGTAAAATCACCGACTTGGAGGAGATGAAAACGCTCTACCGTGCCAACCATATCTTCGCAATGCCCTCGAAATCAGAAACTTTCGGGCTTGTCTATTTGGAAGCGATGACACAAGGGCTGTCTGTGCTTTGGACTAAGGGGGAGGCCATTGACGGGATGTTCCCCGAAACTATAGGTGAAAGCGTCAACCCGCTGAGCGAAAGCGATATAACCACAAAACTGCGCAATCTTCTCACCAATTCCGAACATTACAAAACGTTGTCCCCTTCTACCTTCGACACCTTCCGCTGGAACGCGATTGCAAAACAATATGTTGATTTATATCCCATCTCCAACATATAACCACAAAAGTCTTACGTCTCAAGTCTTAAGTCCCACGTTATGTTATCCGTTATTTGCCCCATTTATAACGAAGAAAACCGCATCGAAGACTGCATCTTGTCGGTCATTGCGCAAGATTATCCCAAAGAGGATTTGGAGGTGCTGTTTGTGGACGGTCGGAGCGACGACCGTACCCGTGACATCATTGGGGAATACAGCCAGCGTTACCCCTTCATCCAACTGTTGGACAATCCGCAGCGCATTGTGCCGACGGGGCTGAACATCGGCATCCGTGCCGCACAAGGGGATGTCATCCTGCGGTTAGATGCACATGCAAAATACCCGACAGACTATTTCTCTGTGTTAGTCAACAAGTTACGGAATAGTAGTGCGGACAATGTGGGAGGCGTTTGCAACACCTTGCCCGCGCAGGACACGCCCGAATGTCGGGCCATCGCGCACGCTATGAGCTCCCCCTTCGGGATGGGCAATTCGCACTTCCGCATCGGCACCGACCACGAGATGTGGGTCGATACGGTGCCCTTCGGCTGCTTCCGACGCGAAATCTTCGACAAAGTGGGCCTTTTCGATGAGGAATTGGTGCGCAACCAAGATGACGAATTCAATGGCCGCATTATCCAAAACGGCGGAAGAATCCTGCTCCTGCCGCAGGTCGTGACTGACTATTTCGCCCGCGATTCCGTGCGCAAAACAGCCAAGATGTTTTACCAATACGGTCTTTTCAAACCGCTGGTAAATAAAAAGTTACAGAAACCAACAACCCTCCGGCAATTCTTCCCGCCGTTGTTTTTCGCAGGAATTATTGTCGGAGGGTTGCTCAGCCTCTTTTTCCCCGTAATAAGGTGGCTATATTTCGGAGTACTAATACTTTACGTACTTGCAGGTCTCTTTTTTGGGTTTAATATCCAAAACCGCTGGCCCGACATCTTATGGATGCCCATCATCTTCGCAACCATCCACCTCAGCTATGGATGCGGATATTGGATTGGTGCCTTCAAATTGCTGTTTCACAAAGAGATAACAGCTCAATCGAACCATTAGAAGGTGTAGCCCACTTTGGCTTCGATACCGCCGCTGAAATGATTGTTACTCGGGAACGTTCTAAAGAAGAAGCCACCGGTAAAGGAAAACGCTTTCACACGGAAACCGCCGGCAATAGTGGCGTAAAGGCCTGCTCCCATGCGGTTTTCAGTATCCCAATAGGTTGACTCATAACCGTAATCATTTATGAAGGGTACGAGGACATCCTCTTCCCAAAAATGCAGACCGACACCGGCAGCAACGTTGATGCACGGTTTCAATGTTCTGCCTCTATCGAAATAGTGACGGTAATTGAGGTAAAGGGGCATTTCCTGATGAGATCCGGTGTTCAGACCGTAACCGATACCCAAACCGACAAGGTCGTTCTGATTGATGGCCACACCATTCACGAAAACACCTGTCCAGCCTACATGTCGGCCGAGGAAAAAACCGTATTCGTTGATGAAGCTGTAGGCGACCTTTTTCTCTTGTTGTTGCTGTGCAGAAAGGGTGGAAATCCCGCAAAACAGCGCCACCAACAATACTGCGACAGTTCGTAAAATGTTCTTTTTCATAATCTTACAATTTTGATGTTACGAATTAAAAAACGCACGAAAATACATTTTTTTGCGAATGATGAATAGTGTACTATACTAAATTCCGACTTTCTTCGTTCTTTTATGTTTTCAAAGAAAGTGTATCTTTGCAGGTTTTAAAATAATAAGGTATTAGAGCGAATAAGTACTTCATGAGCAAGCAGAAAAACGGAGCTTCACGCAGCATTTTAGACCCGAGCAGACCGGGTTTCCATATATTGATGGCCATCGTCGTCACGGCGGTCATCTTTATACTTACCATACTGTTTCTCAGGCTGTTCACCCGTCATGGGCGCGAAATTGAGATGCCCTCATACGCGGGAAGGTCGGCACAAGAGCTGACCCAACACGGACGGTCTGAGGGATTCGTCTTTGTGGTCAATGACGAATTGTATGAGAATGGTGCGACTCCTGGCACGGTGCTGAAACAGAACCCCCTTCCCGGCGAAAAGGTGAAACGCGGGCGTAAGGTTTATCTCACCGTGGCCGCCGCCGAACCTCCCACCATCAAGATGCTGGAGCTACGGGATCTGTCGCTCCGTCAGGCGCAAATCATGATTGAGTCGCAGGGACTGGTGCTGGACAAGATTATCGAAAAGCCCAGCCCGTATGAGAATGTGGTCTTAGAGGTGCTTTACAAAGGCCATTCCATCGCACAGGGCACACCCATCAAGCAGGGCGAGAAAATCACCCTTGTGGTTGGCAAGGATATTGGCGATCTGCCCGACAGTGACAGCACCAACACCGAATCGTCAGTGAATTAGTTGAAAACCATCTTAAACAAATCCATATTATGACATTAAAGTTGAAAATTGGCATTCTGTGCCTGCTTTTGATTCCCTTTATCGGAAAATCCCAGGAAATATTGACGGGTCTTCCGCAAAACGCGGTTCTTGTGAAAGCTGCGAAGAAAGGTCTTCCCGAGCGGTCGGGCCAGGCGTTGCGGCTGCCCTTTATGGACGATTTTTCCAGCTATTCCGGCTATCCCGACCCTCGTCTTTGGGCTGACAATAAAGGTTACGTCAACACCGGTTTTGCGGTCTATCCCCCTTCCATTGGGGTGGTCACCCTTGACATCCTCAACGAGTATGGTCAGGTCTATCCACATGCCACACCCCTTCCGTTTCCCGCTGATACGCTGACTTCCAACCTGATACGTCTCGACAGTAACTTCCAACAGCACCGCCAGATGCTGGTTGCCGATTCCCTCTACTTCAGCTTTTACTACCAGCCTTCGGGGGTCAGCAAGACCTATCCTGCCGGTGGTTGGGAGATTATTGGCGATGCGCCCGATCATGCCGACAAGCTGATTCTCGAATTTGGCTATGCCACAGGAGATCAGGTGTTTGCCGGATACGAGTATGGCGAATATATCATCGGCGAGGGAGAAAACTATCAGATGGGCGACACTATCGAAAATCCCTTTATGCCAGGCACTTACTATATCTTTGAAAGTAGTGCCTACCCAGGGGAAATCATCATGATGCCCTCGGACTCCATCTTCGTGGACGAGTATGTATGGAACGAGGTGTGGTCGTCCTACGGGTGCGACGTGAGCGAATGGGTGGCCGAAAATCCGCTGGAGTACTTCAAGCAGGTGATGATTCCGATCACGGACAGTCAGTATTTTCGTGACAATTTCCAGTTTCGTTTCCGGAATTTCGGCAGTTTGGACGAGGATTCCTGGACCACTGCGAATATCGTCGGGTGGTCGAGCAACTGTGATGAGTGGAACATTGATTACATTCGGTTGGATGTAAACCGTCGTTACAACGACCTCTATCCGAACGATGTGGCATACGTAACTCCTTCAATGTCAACCCTAAAGGAGTATCAGGCGATGCCATGGAAGCAATATCGTCCGTCGGATATGATCACGCAGTTCCATAACGATCTGAGCAACCTCTCCAATTCGGTGAAAAACACGAATTATACGTTCAATATCGTCAAGAATCACGCACAGACCATCTATGTTTCGCCGTTGAACAACGAAAATGCGGAGCCGTATTACCCACACGGGCTTCACGATGCTCCCCACCACGCTTCTCCGCTGTTGGAGATGGAATATGAGTATGATGGGGCTGACAGCGCGGTATTCACCATTACGCACATTTTCAGCATGGTCGGTACCAGCGATGAGTGCCGTACCAACGATACCTCGCGTTTCGAGCAGAAGTTCTACAACTATTATGCTTACGACGACGGCACGGCAGAGGCGGGATATTGTCTGCATTCTACGATGGCCAATCCGCAGGCTTCTCTTGCCGTCAAGTTCACGTTGGCGGAACCCGACACCTTGCAGGCGGTGCGGATGTGGTTCAACCATACGCTCGACGATGAAAATGTGGCGCCTTTCAGCCTGATGGTATGGGCCAATGATGGCATGTGCGCCGACGGCAGCGAAGGCCCGGGCACGGTGCTTTATGAACTGACGGTACAACAGCCCGAATTTGCTGAAGATTACCTCGACTTCGTGACCTATTATCTGGAAGAGCCGCTGCCCATTTCGGGTACTTTCTATGTCGGCTTTTATCAGGTTCATGACGTGCAGCTGAACATCGGTTTTGACCAGAACAACGATGCCCGCGGCAAGTTCTTCTACCGCACTTCCGCCCAGTGGTATCCGTCGTTCTATAAGGGTGCCCCGATGATTCGCCCCGTGGTTGGCAAGTCTTTCGACCATTCCGGCGTACCGCAACATGCGCAATCCAACGTTCGCATCTATCCGAATCCCACAACCGGCATTATCCATATCCAAACGGATGAGTATGAGCAAGATATGCAGTACAAGGTGATGAATGTGTATGGACAGTGCGTGGAATCGGGAACGCTCTATTCGAATGAGTTGTCGTTGGAAAGATACCCTAACGGACTTTACTTTGTGCAGCTATTGTCTGGAAATCAGATTGTTGTAAACGAAAAAATTATCAAACACTAAATATGAAATTCAACTTAACCAGACCCTTGGTCTTTTTTGATTTGGAAACGACCGGCTTGAATGTCGGGAAAGATAGAATTGTAGAGATTTCGCTGTTGAAGGTTATGCCCGACGGTGAGGAAATCAGTCGCACGGAACTGATTAACCCGGAGATTCCCATTCCGGAGGAGTGTTCCGCCATTCACGGTATTTCGGACGAGGATGTGCGTGATAAGCCCACATTTGCGCAGATTGCCGACGATTTGATGGCCTTTATTGGGGATGCGGACCTGGCCGGATTCAACTCCAACAAGTTCGATGTGCCGTTGTTGGTGGAGGAATTCCTGCGCTGTGGTCGCCGTTTCGACCTGCGAAATCGCTATCTCATTGACGTGCAGAACATTTTCCACAAGATGGAGCCTCGTAACCTCGTCGCTGCGTACAAGTTTTACTGCAACGGTGATCTGAACGATGCGCACCATGCGAGCGCCGACACGAAGGCTACTTGCGAGGTGTTGAAGGCCCAATTGGACCGTTACAACGGCGTCGAATATACGGATCGTCATTCCAAGCGCACATACGTGCCCGTGCAGAACGATGTGAAGGCGCTGAGTGCGTTCACCACCGAGCGTCAGACTGTTGATTTGGCCGGCCATATCGTGATGGATGCAAATCAGCGGCCGGTGTTCAATTTCGGCAAGCATAAGGGCAAACCCGTGAACGAGGTCTTCAAAGTTGAGCCAGCCTATTATGACTGGATGATGAAGGCCGATTTCCCGCTCTACACCAAGGAAATCATCACGCAGATCTATCACGAGGTCTCGTTGGAGAAGAAGTTTGCGAAATAGTCCGTTACGTGGTTATATACAAAATAAGCCCCGTCTGGCGATGCCGGACGGGGCTTTCTGTACAGGATGGTCCTGGATTATTTTTCCTCGAAGGAGATTTCTCCCGAGGGTCTCTTGTTCTGTTCTTTCTCCTTGCTTTTCTGGAGTTGCTTTTTCAGGGCGTCAATGGCGAGGTCGGTGGCCTCCTCAAAGGATTTGGCGGTTTTGCCGGCACGGGCATCGTAACCCCGGATGTTCATACGAATGTCCACGGTCTTGTTCTCCGGCGCTTCGGTGTTCTCCAGTTTCAGCGCAACATCGGCACCCATGATGCCGTCGTGCAGTCTGTTCAGCTTCTCCACCTTTTCGGTGATGAAGTTCTCCAGTTTCTGATCCGCTTTGAAGTGAACGGAATTGATGTTAATTTTCATAAAAACCTCCTTTTTTATGCTCTTGGATGAGCTTGTTTATAAATGGATTTGAGCTGCTCTATAGAGTTATGGGTATATACTTGGGTGGCTGCCAGACTGCTGTGGCCCAGTATGGTCTTGATGGCGTTCAGGTCGGCACCGTTGTTTAGCAGATGCGTCGCAAAGGTATGCCTGATCACGTGCGGGCTGCGTTTGTCAATCGTGGTTACCATATCCAAATATTTACGAACAATTCGATAGACAGCTTTCGGATAAAGTTGTTCTCCTTTATCGGTGACAAAGATATAATTATTTTCGGTTCCGTGGGAAAATTTTTTTTGCAAGTTTTCCAAGTACATTGTCAATAACTCTGAAAGCCTGTTTCCAAACGGAATAAGCCGCTCTTTATTGCGTTTTCCCAAAACTTTGATTGTATTGTCTTGAAAATGAATATCTTGGACTTTGAGGTTCAACAACTCCGATTCACGCATGCCGGTAGCATAGAAGAGTTCGAGGATAGTACGGTCGCGCAGACCCTCAAAGGTTTCTTCGAAGGGGATGTCGGAGAAAAGGTGTTCCATGTCGCGCTGTTCCACATATTGCGGCAGTTTTTTGGCCGTTTTTGGGGAGTGGATGGTGAGTGTCGGATTGACATATATTTCCTTGATTTTCAGTTTGTAACGGTAGAAAGCTTTCACCGCGCTGATCTTCCGGCCCACCGAGCGCGGGTCCAAAGATTCGTCTTCTAAAAGGGAGATGACCCAAGCCCGAATATCCCCGCTATGAACATCGTCCAGTTGATGAATTTCCAATTTCTCCTCCAAAAAGCCGAAAAACTGGGACAAATCACTCTCGTAGGCGGTCACCGTATGTGGCGACACCCGCCGTTCGTATTTCAGGTAGTCGATGAAGTCTTGGTAATTCATGTGGTCAAGGTTCAAAGTTCGAGGTAAAAAAAAACAGGGATGCGTCCCTGTTTCCTTTTGATTGTCAATAGCCGTCCGTTATTCGTTTTCAGCGGCGCGAAGCTGCTGAACGTAGATGGCCTTGCGCAATTGCTCCCGTCTGATGACGCTCTTTTTGGTGAATTCCTGACGGGCGCGGATTTCTTTCTTCATCTTGTCGAATTTCTTTTTCAGTTTCTTGAGCGCTTTGTCGATGGACTCGCCTTCTTTAATGGGAACAATAATCATAAAAAATACCTCTTTCTTTTAATTGGTGAATAAAATTTTTTGGGCGGCAAAAATACACTTTTTTTGATATGCTCTGCTTGACGGCTGAAAAATTATTTTTACTTTGGCTTTTGGCTTAAATAAAGGCTAATAGCCAAAGGCCAACAGCTAAAAACAAAAAAAGGATGCCCGAAGACATCCTTTTCTGATAGTTTTTGACAAATGGTTAGCAGTCCACGATGGTGCACCAACCATATTTGTCTTCGATTTCGCCGTATTGGATACCCATGAGCATCTCGCGCATCTTGATGGACCAGGGGCCTGGTTTGCCGTCTTTGGAGATGACATATTCCTTGCCGGTCTCTCTGTCCTGAATCTTGTGGATGGGGGAGATGACAGCGGCGGTACCGCAAGCACCAGCTTCGTCGAAGGTGTCGATTTCGTCGAGTCTGACGTGACGTCTTTCGACCACGAGACCGAGTTCCTCAGCGATAGTGCGGAGGCTCATGTTGGTGATGGAAGGCAGGATGGAGCCGGAATCCGGGGTCACATACTTGCCGTCCTTAATACCGAAGAAGTTGGCGGGACCAGCCTCGTCGATGAAGGTTTTCGTCTTGGCATCAGCGAAGATAGAGGCGCTGAAACCTTCCTTGTGGGCGCGTTCGCCAGCGCGGAGGGAAGCGGCATAGTTACCACCAACCTTCACGTGACCGGTGCCCAGGGGGGCTGCACGGTCGTAATCCTTGGCAATCTGCATGTCGGTGGGCTTGAAACCTTCCTTGAAGTAAGGTCCGACGGGCATCACGAAGACGATGAAGAGGTATTCGTCAGCGGGTTTCACACCGATGGTGGCGCCAGTGCCGATGAGCAGCGGGCGGATATAGAGGGAACCCTCAGTGCCGTAAGGCGGGATATATTCGGCGTTGGCCTTAATCACCATCTCCAATGCGTCGAAGAACAGCTTTTCAGGGATGGGTTCCAGCATGATGGCATCGGCGGAATTGTTGATACGTTTCCAGTTCTCTTCCCAGCGGAACAAACGCACCTTGCCGTCTTTGCCGCGGAAGGCTTTCATACCCTCGAAAGCCTCCTGGCCGTAGTGCAGGCAGGAAGCCGCCATGTGCATCGGAATGTACTCGTCAGAGCTCAGTTCCAATTTTCCCCATTCGCCGTTTCTGAAATAGCAGCGGACATTGTAGTCGGTTTTCATGTAACCGAAAGACAGATTTTTCCAATCGATATTCTTCATAAAAAATTTATTTGATTAGTTGTTTTATACTGTTAATAAGCTATCTATTGTATGTTTTCCCAATTTTTTGCGGCCTTTGAGGGCTTCTAACTCCATCAGGAAGAGCAGATGGATGCTTTCGGGGTGGAAGTGGTTGACGAGGTTGACGGCCGCGGCCGTGGATCCACCGGTGGCTAATACGTCATCCACAAGAAGCACGCGCTTGCCTTCCGGTATGGCATCGGTGTGGATTTCCATCGTTGCAGTGCCATATTCAAGCGAATAGGTCTCCTGGTACGTCTTAAATGGGAGCTTGCCTTTTTTGCGGATGGGAACAAACGGGATGCCTAACTCGTAGGCGATGACGGTGCCGAAAAAGAAACCACGCGATTCGAGGGCGACCACCACGCCGGGATCGTACTTCCGTGCAATCTGCACCATGGCATCGATGGTTTCGCGGAATGCCTGCCCATCATTGAGCAAAGTGGTAATGTCAAAAAACTGAATTCCCGGTGTCGGAAAGTCAGGGACTACGCGTATTTTCTCCTTAATATCCATTACTTTAAAGTCCAAAAAAAAGGTGCACAAAAGTACACTTTTTTTTGAAACAAAAAAGGCGTTCCGAAAAGAACACCTTTTTTGTTTCAAGATAACGGATAATATTATCTTTTCTTCTTGCCGCTGTTGACGATGGTGCTGGTAGCTTCGCTTTCAGCTTTGTCAATAGCTTTGTTGGCAACTCTGTTAGCAGCGCTCTGAGCGTGCTCCTGCACTGTGGGGGACTCGTTGGTCTTAGAGGCAGTCATACCGCTATTGTTCGTGTTGTTGTTTTTCTTGGGCTGAGTGGTGGTCTTCTTGGCGGGAGTCGTTTGAGCGACGGGCTCTTCAGCGACGGGTTCCTCAACAACCTCTTCAGCAACCTCTTCGATGACTTCCTCAACGGGAACGGTGTCCATCAAAGCTTCGGGTTCTTGGGCTTTCTTGTTACCACAGGCGAAGAAAAGGCCTGCGCAAAGCACTGCTAAAAATAGTTTCTTCATTTTATTCGGGTTTTTATGTGAATAATTCTATGGAAATTACTTGGCGGGAACGTAGGTCAGCATCCACTCGTAAGTGCCCTTTGCACTGGGATCGTCGTCGTTCATCGTGTACTTGACTTGCAGGATGTTGTCGTCGAGGGTCACGATTTGGCAAGCGTCCAAATCAACGCCACCGTCCTGGTTGAAGACGAACGGGAGGTACATGTAGAGGAGGTCAAAGGTTCTGTCACCAATAGCAACGTTTTCTTCAATGTGCCAGTTGCCAAGAGAGGTCTCTTTGTTAAAACCTTGCTCACCTTCGGGGCAAACAGTCTTACCGGGTTTCACGATTTCGCTGCCGTTCTCGTTGAAGAGGATGACGTATTCTCTCTCCCAGGCATAGAGGTAGTTGTTGTAAATGTCGGTGACGTAAGTGCTATCAGACATTACATAGTCGGGAGAAGAGGTTGCGGCTTGCAGAACCCAGCCCTTGGTCTGTTGGGTCAGATAATCGGCATAGGTTTTCTCTTTGGGTTTGCAGCTTGTGAAAGCTAACACGACCACGGCTACGATAGCCAGTACGCTAAATACTTTTTTCATTTTTTTGAATTTTTGGGTTAATAAACTATTGTTTTTTATAAACTATTTTTCACCTTATATTCCAAGGCGCAAAAATATACTTTTTTCGAATGGTTATCTCTTAAAATTTCTTAAAAATGATAATTGACAGAAACAGGTGTGTGACGCCATTCCGTAGAGACGTGCCATGGCGCGTCTCTACATACCTCGTCTCTACCTCCCGACTCGCACCTCATCCACCATAATCCATGCTTTCTCCCCTGCTGCCGCGTGCCATTCGGGCAGTTTCTCTACCGGCTCGGCCTCAATACGGATGTATTTGACGTCCTTGCTCGGGATCTTATGGCGCAGGATGCAGACCCGCGGCTTGCTGTTGGCCTCCAACGTCGGGTCGAAGGGCAGCGCGACCTCCTCCGGCTTACTGAACTTCTTGCCGTTCTTGGAGTATGATACCGTCACCTTCTGCGGCATAAAGACCCACTGCGAGGGGTGGTGGGCGAAACTGAGGGTGATTTCCACGGAATCATCAAAAAAGTAATAATCTTCGAATTGAAGTCGGCTTTCCATAAAACCCGACCCATCCTTCGTGATAGTTGGCGGGATTACCGATTCGCCCATTTTCCAGTTTGCGCTCGGGATATTCATTATAAGGAGCATCAGGTTTGTTTTTCAAAACCAACTTCCTTTTTCCTGCTTTTCCTGCTGGAAGAATACCGTCAATTGTTCTGCAAGTAGTGCGTCGAATCGTAAAGGGTTCATACACATTGTCCACAAAATAAGGTTCAAACAGATCGTTCTCACCTATTTGAAGGTGTATGGAAAACTCTCGAAGGCGGGCGGACACCAAATCTTTTTCTCTGATGCTGGGTCCACAAGTGGCTGTGCCTAACCCCGCTTGGGCATAGTCAACATTTAAAATATAGTATCCTGCTTTATTGAGTTCGTTAGTATGTTTTGCTTGCTCAATGTTCTCGTCTTCATAAGGATAGATACTAAATTGACAGTTCATTCCTTCCATTTTCGCAGAGAGCATTCTTTCGTGCCTGTTATTCAAAAGTGACACATAACGCGTTTGCATACGGTTCCCTGCCGCCTGAGGACGTACATAATGGTGGAACAAGTCATCCGTCGGGGCTTCGTAATGACCTACAAAGCCACAAGCTTGACGGTCTTTGTAGGTTTCCTGCGCGTAACCCACCCATTCGGTGATCACCAACTCGTCCGACACCTTCATCTGTATCCCTGTTTTCGGAAGCGAAGAAACCCAAGAAGCAGGATCAATATGATAGAATATGAATATGTCACCCGAAGGTTTGATATAATAATTTGTCGAAATCGAAAAGACATGCTCACCATTTTCATTCGTGGCCGATTGCGAAACCATAATGAGCAAATCTTCTCTATTCGATTTTCTTAAATAATCCTCAATTCTAAAATCCCAAACATGATACGTGAGGTTGTCAAGTCCGATTCTGCGCCAAAGTAGTTCTCCATGGTCATCCACGCGGTCGTGTCAGTGGGCGGCCGCCAGAAATTAGGCTGCGGACCATCGACCACTACGGGCTTCCCGTCTTTCGTGATACTGGTGATAAGTCCTGTTTTTGAGTCAAACAAAATATCCACTTTGCCCACATTGATATTGAGTATAGTATCTTCCCAGCGATAGGTTATGCTGTCAGTAACGAAACTGAAGTTGGCTTTTAGCGGTTTTTGTTTTGGCACCGGCAACTTGAACTGCTCGTAGGCGACGATACTGCTATAAGAAGAATCTAATTGCCATTGTTGGAGGTTCTTCCGTTTGGTATATAACATAAAATCCAGCATCACATCCTGGCCTGGCGACACCGTATCCAAATCCCGTATTATTTCCATAAATTGTTGTGGAACAGTAAAATAACCTGTATCGTGTGGAGCGAGGGTTATAGGAATTGGTTTAAAGTGACCACGGAGGGGTCTGTTAAGAAAATCATCAGGATGCACGAGCCATTCATGTGCAATGTCTGGGCGCAACCAACATGCCAATGAATATTCTTCCAAGTTGCTGAAATCGAAGCGGTTGATGATGCGGAACTGCAACTTCTCCAAGTCCACCGCTTCAATCTTGATGGGCTGATAGACCTTCCGCACTTCGGCCAACTGCGGGTGCGGTTTCCGGTCGGGACCCACCAAGCCGTTGATGCAGAAATTGCCGTCGGAGGGCATGTTCTCCCCGAAGTCGCCACCGTATGCGTAGAACTCCCGGCCCTGCGCATCCTTTGTCAGCAGACCCTGATCCACCCAGTCCCAGATGCAACCGCCCTGCAGTTGCGGGTATTGGTAGATGGTGTCCCAGTAGTTGGAGAGACCGCCGCAGCTGTTGCCCATCGCGTGCGCATACTCGCACATGATGTACGGGCGAGTCTGCGGCTCGCGGGCGTAGCGGGCAAGGTAGTCCGCCGAGGGGTACATGATGGCCACAATGTCGGTGTTGCGGTCGTAGAGGGCGCGCTCATACTGGATGGGGCGGGTGCTGTCCTTCGCCTTCAGCCAGTCGTAGGCGGCCTCGTAGCAGATGCCGTTGCCCGATTCGTTGCCCAACGACCACGAAATGATGCACGGATGGTTCTTGTCGCGCTCGTACATATTGCGGGTGCGCGCCACCGTAGCCTCCTTGAAGTCAGCGCGTTTTGCCAACGACTTCTCTCCGTAGCCCTGCGCGTGCGACTCGGCATTGGCCTCATCAATGACGTAGAGACCGTAGTAGTCGCACAGCCGGTACAACTCCGGTGAGTTGGGGTAGTGGCTCGTGCGTATTGTGTTGATGTTGTTGGCCTTCATCAGCAGGATGTCCTCCTTGATGCGGTTGTCGGCCACGTGCCCCGTTTGCGGGTCGTGCTCGTGGCGGTCAACCCCTCGGATGGTCACCGGCACCCCGTTCACCAGCAATTGCCCGTTTTCGATGCGGATGTTGCGGAAACCGATATCCGTCACAATCATGTCGTATATGCGGATTTCGCCCTTTGGATTAACCTTTTTATCTTGCAGATAAATGTTTACCCGGAACAGGTTCGGGTGTTCCGCCGTCCAGGTTTGCACATCGGGGATGGTGAAATGAAAATGAAGGGTTTGTTTGCCCGTGGTGTTGAAATGGACATCCATCGTTTTCCGTAGAGGCAAATAATTATTCGCCCCTACCTCGGGAACATGTTTGGAATCCTGTAAAGACGCAATGCATTGCATCTCTACAACGTTGTCCGTCAAATTCTCGACCACGACCTCCACATCCAAAACCCCGTTCTTGTACGTGGAATCCAAATCCGCCACCACCTTGTAATCCAAGATGTGCGTTTTGGGTTGGGTGTAGAGAGTTATGCCGCGTTCGATGCCGCTCAGCCGCCAGAAATCTTGGCACTCGAAATAGGAACCGTCGCTCCATTTGAAGACCTGCAGAGCGATGAGGTTGCGCTCCCCGAACTTCACAAACTCGGTGATGTCGAACTCGGAGTTGGTCTTGGCATCCTCGCTGTAGCCCACAAACTCGCCGTTCACCCAAAGGTAGAAGCAGGATTTCGCACCTCCGATGTTGAGGATAACCTGCTGCCCTTCACTGATTTTGTCGATTTCCACCCATTTGCGGTAGCTGCCCACGGCGTTGCCCTTCACGGGAACTTTCGGCAACTGGCTGTTGTCAAAATCGTTAGTGGTGTTCACATAGACGGGCACGCCATAGCCGTTCAACTCCCAATTGCCCGGCACGGAGATGGAGTCCCATCCGCTGTCGTCATAGTCGGTGCGGAAGAAGTCAATCGGACGCTCGTCCGCGTTGGGCACATAGTGGAACGTCCACTGACCGTTGAGGCTCGTTATGTATGGACTCTGGAAAAGGTTGTTCTGCGGGATATGGGCTCTCGGGTAGAGCTTGTTGACCTCGAACACAGCGGGATCCTGCCACTCGGTGAAGGTCTGTGCGGAGAGACCGAGGGCGGTACATAATATAATAAGGTATAGGAGTACTTTTTTCATACCGCAAAAATACATTTTTTCTCATCGTATTCCATTCAGATACGGCATCAGATATTTCCACAAATCCACCCGCCGCAGCTGCGCGGGGAAGTCGAAAGTGATGCCCAAACGGGCGGTGTGGAAATGCTCGCAGGTGAGGTAGAAATCCAATCCGTCGGAAGTGGCGATGCCCTCTATCTGCGCCTTGACTCCGGAAGCGAAATCCAGCCGCCGTTTATTGCCGGAGAAAAAACGATTATCTTTGAAATCATATAACAAATAGAGAAAAGGATGAAGTGCTGAGAAAATGTTGTTTTTGTTATAGTCGTATCCACAAAGCACAATCAATTGATATTCAGGTATGTATGTTGCGCCAGTGATCAATCCCTTCACGTTGTAGGTTTCGCGACGGTGGGCAATATGCGTACCGGGTGTTTTAGGCAGACTGTAAACGGTGGTCATGGAAGAAAACCACTGCTTGGTGAAAAGGTAAATGCTGTCATCGGTGACGATAAAGGCCTCGCAATCGAAATCAGTGAGTTTTTGAAGTGTCTTGTTGTCTTCATAGTCGAACCGTATGGTATCCACTTTAAACGTCTGGTTTACAATTGATTCCTTGCTGATTCGTAGAATTTGGAGATTATGCCTGTTCCCGGCATTATTTCCGAAATCGCCGAAGTAGAGATAGAGGCTGTCCTGGGTAATCTCCTCTGTATCCTGATTCCGCAACCCATTGATACAGAGACGTTCTATGATAGTGGCGTTCGTGCTGTCAATTCGATAGAGGCAGTTGTCCACATGGTCGTTGTAGGTCCAGAAACCGCCTTGCCAGTGGAACAGCGTGGAGGAACCTTCCACAAGGGAATCTAACGCACCCAACACCTCAGCTTTGATGGTCGTGTGGGCGTATTGGCAGCTGCCGTCGTTGACCGTGGCCTCAGCGTTGTAATTCCGGGCCTGTGGATCCGTACACCCGCACACCTGCGCCCAACCGATCTCCACCGTGGCAATGAGAAGCCCGAAAAGCACAAGTATCGTATGCGAAAAGAATCTCATCTGAAACTGCTTCTTTATTAATCACGGCAAAGATACACTTTTTCCTATTGCCTTGTCCCTATGTCTCAAGTCTCAAGTCTCAAGTCTCAAGTCTTAAGTCTCAAGTCTTAAGTCTCAAGTCTAACTCAAAAAATCGTATTTTTGCCGCGTGAAAAATTCTGCCCAAAATACCCAAGAGATGACGCTGCACGGCAACTGTTTGTTCGTGTCGGACGCGCATTTCCGTACCCCTCCGGATGCCGCCAGCGAGGAACGGGAACAAAAGCTCGTGCAACTGCTTAGGAATCAGGAAGGGAAGCTCCAGCATTTGTTCCTTTTGGGTGATATTTTCGACTACTGGTTCGAATACCGCGATGTGGTGCCGAAAGGGTATGCCACTCTGTTTGCATGTCTGAAGGAATTGAACGCACAAGATGTTCAGATTTACTACTTTACGGGAAATCACGACATGTGGGTGGAAGACTACTTCACGCAGACTTTCGGAGCTATCATCTATCGTGAGGCACGGCAGATGGAGATCAACGGGCACCGCTGTTTTGTGGGCCACGGTGACGGCTTAGGCGGCAAGCAACGTAGGTACATGATGATCAAACGGATTCTCAACTGCCGTTTCAACTGGTGGCTCTACGGGATGCTGCATCCGCGGCAGTCGTTCGCTATTGCGCGGTTTTGTTCGCAATCCAGTCGCGAATCCCACGACGAGAGCATGTTCGTTTTCAGGGGTGAGGATGAATACCAGTTGCAGTTCGCCCGTGAGCTGCTGCAGACGACCGATGTCGAATTTTTCATTCTCGCGCACCGACACATCCCTACACGCTACGAACTCTCGCCCGGTCACCTTTTCTTCAACACCGGCGACTGGTTGGAGAACTTCAGCTATATCACCTTCGGGACTGAGAATCCAGAACCTATGTTACACACTATTTCTTAAGAATCTATGGAAAACCCCAATACCACCCCGCATCGTGCGGGCTTCGTCAATATCATCGGCAACCCCAACGTGGGTAAAAGCACGCTGATGAACCAGTTAGTCGGCGAGAAGGTCTCTATCATGACCTCCAAGGCGCAGACCACCCGCCACAGAATCAAGGGCATCGTCAACGGCGACGATTTCCAGATTGTCTATTCCGACCTGCCCGGCGTGCTCGATCCCGCCTACATGATGCAGAAGTACATGATGAAGTTCGTCACCGACTCGCTGCAGGACGCTGACATCATCCTCTACCTCATCGAGTGCGGCGAAACCCGATACAATGAGGAACTGGTCGAGAAGATCAACAAGATGGGGATTCCCGTCGTGTTCATCATCAACAAAACCGACAAATACTCCGACGAGCAGGTGGAAGAATCGAAAAATCACTGGCAGTCGATTCTGCCCACCGCGGATGTTTTCGCCATTTCCGCACTGAAGGGTATCAACATCGAGGCCGTGCGCAACCGCATCATCGAGCTGCTGCCCGAGTGCCCGCCATACTTCCCGAAGGATGCCCTCACCGACCGCCCGATGCGCTTTTTCGTGTCGGAACTCATTCGGGAACAGATACTTCTGCAGTACAAGAAAGAGATTCCCTACAGCGTTGAGGTAGTGGTGGAAAGCTACAAGGAGGAGCCGGAAATCGTGCGGATAGCCGCGACCCTCTACGTGGAACGTTCCACGCAGAAGGCCATCATCATCGGCAGCAAGGGCTCGGCCATCAAGAAACTCGGAACTGACGCACGGATTTCCATCGAAGAGTTCCTGCAAAAGCACGTTTACCTTGACCTTTCCGTGAAAGTCCTCAAAGACTGGCGCAACAACGAGCTACAGATGAAACGATTCGGCTATTCGCTTGGAGACTGATTCGGCCGTTGGCTGTTGGCTGTTAGTTGTTAGCTACGTGAAGCCAATAGCCAAAGGCCAAAAGCTAAGACCTTAACTTCTTCACTTTCATGCTGATAAAAGCCTCGGTGATGGTGTCCTCATCGTCGTTGCAGCTATCCTCCTTGTCGTTGTCGTCATTTTCCTCGTCGGAAGACTTCTGCTCCTTGGAAGACTTGTTCATCTCTTTAAGATGCGCATTGCTGAGGTCTAACAACAGGTCGAAAATCGGGTCTTTCTCGAATTCATGCAAGCTGTGATTTAGAAAGACAACGTCTTTCATCAATCGGAGAAGCTTGTGCATGAACAGCAGGAAATCTTTCTTGGAGGCATGAAACTCCATTTCCCCATCCTGTCCGAGAGGATCTTCTTCCTCCTGATTCTCTTCAGCAGTCTCTTCATTGACCGTTTCGTTCTCGACAACTTCGTTCGTAGTCTCCTTTTCTACGGCAACCTTGTCGCCGCAACCCTGTTCGGGCAAGTTTTCTTCTTTTTTCTTTTTCATATCTTTAAAATTTTGTGCCACAAAGATACATCAAGAAATCCCTGTTGTCAAGCATTTTTTTAAAGTTTGCCATTGTTTGGCTATGAGTTGTTTGTGAAAATCTGTTAACAATTAATTGTTAAAATTAAGGAGCACATTTCGCAGATTTTCGGAAAAAATGGCGCAAACCCGTAAAAAACGTATCTTTGCCGCCTGTTAGAAACAATCTTAAATTTTTCAAATACAAGCGTATGAACTTAATCGAAAAAATCAAAGAGAACGCTAAGAAAGCCAACAAACGCATCGTTTTGGCTGAGGGCGAAGAGGAAAGAACCTTAAAGGCTGCCGACATCATCATTGAGAACGGTTATGCCGCCATCACTCTTCTGGGCAACAAGGCCAACATCGAGGCCAAGGCTGCCGAGTGGGGTCTGAAGAACATCGCAAAGGCCGAAATCATCGACCCGATGGACAACCCCAAGAAGGATTTCTACGCTAATATGCTGTACGAAATTCGCAAGAACAAGGGCATGACGATGGAGGAGGCCCTCAAGAAAGTCGAGGATCCGCTTTACCTGGCCACCCTGCTCATCAAGAACAAGGATGTTGATGGTGAAGTGACTGGCGCACAGCACGCTACGGGCGATGTGCTCCGTCCTGCCTTCCAGATTGTGAAGACTTTACCCGGCATTTCCGTGGTTTCCGGTGCCTTCATCATGTGCTTCCAGGACAAGAAGTGGGGTGACGATGGCGTGATGGTCTTCGCTGATTGCGCTGCCGATCCGAACACTGACGAGAACAAGCTCGCCCAGATCGCAGTTGTGACCGCCCAAACTGCCCGCACCATCGCCGGTATTGAGCCTCGCGTGGCCATGCTGAGCTTCTCCACCAAAGGTTCTGCCAAGCACGAACTCGTGGACAAGGTCGTCAACGCTACCCGTATCGCCAAGGAGATGGATCCCAACCTTGTGATTGACGGCGAGTTGCAGGCCGATGCTGCTATTATCCCGTCCGTGGGTGCTTCCAAGGCTCCCGGCAGCCCCGTGGCTGGTAAGGCTAACGTGCTGGTGTTCCCGTCGTTGGAGACCGGCAACATCGCTTATAAGCTCGTGCAGCGTTTCGCTGGTGCAGAAGCCGTCGGTCCCGTCATGCAAGGCATGGCTGCTCCTATCAACGACCTCTCCCGCGGCTGCTCCGTGGAGGATATCGTCAGCCTCGTGGCCATCACCGCCTGCCAAGCCGCTGGCAACACGTTCTAATCGATAATTCCACATTTGTAGAGACGCACGGCCGTGCGTCTCTACAATTATATATATATGTCACAATTCCCGTTTCATTGGCAATTGGCCTATCGCATCCTCCGCGACAAGGGCGACCGTTTCTCCAAACCCATCATTCGGCTTTCGGTGTTTGGGGTGTCGCTTGGCATGGTTATCATGCTGATTGCCATTGGGATAACCTCCGGCTACAAGCAGGTGATTGAGGACAAGGTGGTGGCGATGGGTCAGCACATTCGCATCTCCCATTACGACCGTAACTACTCCTACGAGCAAACTCCCATCACGCTGAACGACACGCTGTTAGGGATTCTGAACAGCCATCCCGACGTGGCCGCTATCCAGCCGTATGCCACCAAAGTGGGCATCATCAAGACGGCTAGCCAGGTGGAGGGCATTGTGCTGAAAGGGGTGGACGCCACGTTCAATGGTAGCGACTTTGTCCGCAACATGGTGGAAGGCGATACGTTACAACTTAATGATACCGTGGCGGATAACCATATCATCATCTCCAAACGGTTGGCCGACAAGCTGCAATTGAAAGTCGGGGACAAAGTGCGTACCTATTTTGTGCAAGATCCACCGAGACAGCGAAGCTTCACGTTGTCAGGGATTTACGAGACAGGATTGCCCGAATATGATACTAAGTTCGCACTTGTGGATTTGCGGCATGTGCAAAAGCTCAACGATTGGGATTCCTCGCAGGTGAGCGGCATTGAGGTGCTCGCCAGCGACTACAACAAAATGGATGAGGTTGGCGAACAGCTTCATCATCAGATAGATATAAACCTGAAAGCCGAAACCGTGAAACAAATCTATCCCGAGATTTTCGACTGGATTGCCCTTTTCGACACCAACGTCTCTGTACTGCTGATCATCACGACCTGCGTCTGCATGATCACCATGATGTCGGTGTTTTTCATCATCGTGTTGGGGCAGACTCGGCTCATCGGGATTTTGAAAACCTTAGGAATGAAGACAAAACACGTGGTTCAGACTTTTCTAATTGTGGCGGGACGCACACTGTTCCGTGGTTTGCTCGTGGGCAATGCCATCGGTTTAGGTTTCGGTTGGCTCCAGCAAACCACGCACCTCATCAAGCTGAATCCCGACACCTATTACGTGAACTATGTGCCGATCAAGTTCCAACTTTGGGAAGTCATCTTGCTAAATCTTGGCGTTTTTGCAGCCTGTATGCTCGTGTTGGTCGTCCCAGCGTGGATTATCGCAAAGAAGATATCACCGGTGAAGGCGGTGCAGTTCGAATAAACCCTTCCGTAGAGACGCAAAATTTTGCGTCTCTACAAATCCTGTTTCTTTGAGAACTTTACTTTCCTCATAATGATGAGAATAGTACCCATCAGCGCGATAAGCAACAGCGGGATGCCAATGTTGATCACCGCGAGCAGCACCTTGTGATTACGGGTCTTTTCGCTGTTGAGCGAACCGATCTTGAAGTTCTTGGCGCGCAACTGCAAAAGGTCGTCGTCTGCGCACAAGTAGTTGACGCAGTTGATGATAAAGTCCGTATTGTCGAAAGTTTGGCGCGTGTAGATGTCGTAACCTGCCGGATAGGGCTGGTTGCGCTTGCTGTCGAACGGGTTGCGGATAATGTCGCCGTCGGAGACGAAAATCTGCCGCGTATAGACGCTGTGGTCGCGGTAATCAAGCTCCTTGATGGTGTCGAACTCAATGGGTAGGATGCCCTTAAACGCTGACTGGAACTGACCCTCTACGAGCACGGCAATCGGCACGTTGCGGTAGGAGTATTCTTGCAGATTGGGCTTCACCATACCCACGCGCAAGGTTACGATGGACGGGGTGGGCACCACCTTCGTGCGTTCCGAAGTGGTCATCAGCACCGTCTTGTTGAGGTCGGCGTTGTTGCCCACAAGGTCAATGCTGCCCGCAAAATCGGACTTGATGTCCTTGAGGTTACGGACAATCGGGTGGTTGCCAAAATTCACAATATCAAGGCAATAGGGGAATGCCATGAACTTGTATTGCGGCTGGTCGCCGATGACGCTCACCTGTTGCGGCACGGGCATACAGCTCAGATCTTGGATAAGGTCGGTGTTGATTCGCACGCCGTAGGTGAAGAACAGGTCGTTGATGTAAAGGGCGCGGGGGGTGGCGAAAAACTCGCCCACTGACTGCAGGCTGTCTAACGAAGCCGTGGTGTTGTCAATGAGCCACAGCACTTTACCGCCGCGCATGATGAACTGGTCGATGATGTATTTGTCGTATTCCTTGAACGGCTGCGTGGGTTGTGCGACGATGAGTACGTCGTATTTGTTTTCGCCCAGCACTAAGTTTCCGGAAATGGTGTCGTCGATGGTGATGTTGCGCAGAGCGTTGATTTTACCGTCGAGGGTGATGCGGGTCACGTTGTAGAACCGCTGCAGCTGCATGGCGGTCCAGCAGGTGCTCCAAAAGTCGAGTTCCCCGTGTCCGTCAAGGTAGGCAACTTTCGGTTTCTCGGTCTTCATCAGTCGTCGCACAGGGGCCACAAGGTTGTATTCCAGCTCCTCGTTGGAGTATTTCAGCCAGTCGGCACCTGAAGGATCGGCCACCACCACCTTAGCGGGGTACTCGTGGTTGCGATAGGAGACCATGGCACCGGGAATAACCACGTGGGTCGAATATCCGCCCGCATCCTCACGACTGATGGGGATCGGCTCCAGCCCCTTCTTCACAAACTCGCCCAAAATGGCGTTCACCTCCTCGTTGGTTTTGCCCTCAATCGGGTCGATGAACTCGTAATAGACATTCTTGGAGTAGCTACGGAAGTTTTGCAGCATCTGTTCCACCTGTTTGGAAAAAAGCTGGTAGTCAGCCGGTTGGTCTTTGCCTTTGAGGTAAACCCTGACGCGGTCTTCGAGATTCTTCAGCATCTCGATGGTGCTTTTCGACAGCGAATGGCGCTTGTCTTTCGTCAAATCAATTCGATAGAAGAAGAAGGATGACAATATGTTAACCAGGACGACGGCAGCGATGACGGCCAAAAGTCCGAGCAGGGTGCGTCTCTTGAATTGTTTGCTCTGTTTGTTGTTATTTTTGCCCATAATTTTCACGATTTACCATTTACGACTTAACAGAACCAGACGGGTGGCGTAGAGGAAAATGAAGATGACGCTGCCGAAGTAAATCACGTCGCGGGTGTCAATAACCCCCTGACTGATAGAAGAATAGTGATGTTCAATACCGAGGGTTTTCAGATAGTACCCGAAGTTGCCCAATGCATCGAAAGAGTAGATGAATGCGAATCCGAACGTGAGGACGAAGCAGAAAAGCGCGGCGATGATGAAGGCCACAATCTGGTTGTTAGTGAGGCTCGATGAGAAGAGGCCGATGGCGATGAACGAGGCGCCAAGGAAGAGCAATCCGAGATAGGAACCCCAGGTACTGCCCATGTCTATGTTTCCTACGGGATTACCTATCCAATAGACGGTTACGACATAAACGAGGGTCGGCAGCAGCGCGATGACCAGCAGGGTGAGACAGGCGAGGAACTTGGCCCATACAATCTGCATGTCGGTGAGCGGAAGGGTGAGTAGGAAGTCCATTGTGCCGGTGCGCTTTTCCTCTGCAAACGAACGCATGGTGATGGCCGGCACCAAGAAGAGGAACAGGAATTGCGATAGACTGAAAAGTCCTTGTAAATCAGCAAGTCCCGATTCCACCACGTTGTTCACGTTCGGGAAGACCCAGATGAAAAGTCCGGCGACTATTAGGAAAACTCCGATGAAAATATATCCGATGATGGAGCTTAAAAACGCTTTTAGTTCTTTGATGTATAGACTAAACATACCTTACTAAAAAAATTTGGCAAAGATACATTTTTTTGGCTTAAGGTTGGGAAAATCGTGAAACGATAACACGAGCGATGGTAATTGGCTGAGTCCGATTCTATTCGTAATAGTCAAAGCGCAAGTGTTTCACCGAAATACCCTTGTTTTGCAGCACCTGCAGCGACTGGATGCCGATTTTCAGGTGGGTGAGGGCGAAATCCGCGGTCACGCGCTGGTCGGAGTAGGCGGTTTTGATGCCGTCGGGGAGCATCGGCTGGTCGGAAACCATCAACAGGGCACCCGTGGGGATGCGGTTGTAGAATCCAACGGAGAAAAGCGTGGCGGTCTCCATATCGACGGCTGTGGCGCGGATGCTGCGCAGGTAGTCCTTGAACTTTTCGTCGTATTCCCATACGCGGCGGTTGGTGGTATAGACCGTGCCCGTCCAGTATTCCAGACCGAACTGGCGGCTGATGGTCGAGGATATGGCCTTTTCCAGGTTGAAGGCGGGCAGCGCGGGCACCTCTTCGGGGAAGTAGTCGCGGGAGGTACCCTCACCGCGGATGCCGGCGATGGGCAGCAACATGGCCCCCAACCCGATGTAGGACTTCAGACTGCCGCATTTGCCGAGAAACAGCGCCGCCTTTGGCTTCACCGCCGTCAGCAGGTCCATGATGGTAGCCGCATTCGGACTGCCCATCTGGAAGTTGATGATGGTGATGTTGTCGTTAGAGGCGCACTGCATCGACTTGTCCACCCCATAGATTTTGGCGCCGGTCAGCTCGGCGAAGTTGTTCACGTATGACTGGAAATTCGTCAGCAGAATGTACTGCCCGAATTCTTCCAATGGCATCCCCGTGTAGCGCGGGAGCCAGTTTTTGACGATATCATTTTTGGTCTTTAGCATGTTATTGAGTAGTTTAAGGTTTAAGGTTGAGGGTTTAAGAGGGTTTAAGGTTGAGGGTTTAAGGTTGAGGGTTTAAGGTTGAGGGTTTAAGGTTGAGGGTTTAAGGTTGAGGGTTTAAGGTTGAGGGTTTAAGGTTTATGGTTGAGGGGTTACAGAGTTATGAGGTTAAGGATTTTTCCAAAAAGTCGAAGGTCCGAAATGTGTTAGTCCATGGTGGAGCGAAGCGTAGCTCTGGGAATAATGGTAGCAGAAACAGAATGATCAGGTGTAGCGTGACCAATATGGTCAATCAGCGTAAAATTCAATTTCCCGTCGTGGTTTTTTTTGTCGTTTTGCATATAAGGGAGTAGGTTTTCGAGAAATTCGGGGGTGATTTCGGGAATTGGAAAGTATTTTGGCAGGAAATCCGCAATCAGCTGCCATTCCTCCTGCGGCAGCAGCCCGAATTGCATCGAAAGGAGGCTTTCGTAGTACAGTCCCTGTGCCACGGCAATGCCATGGGCAATCGGTTTGCCGTTCTTCGCGGCGTAGCTTTCAAGCGCATGGCCGAAGGTGTGCCCGAAATTGAGGATGTGCCGGATGCCTTTGTCGTAAGGGTCTTCCTGGACAATCTTCGTCTTGAAATCAATGCAGAAGTTCACATCCTCCATTGTCAACGATGGGAATTTTTTTCTCTTCCGCAGCGAATGGAATAGGTCTGCAGAAGCGATGAGGGCATATTTCATCAATTCGCCCAAACCGCTGAAAAAGTCGTTGATGTGGAGGGTGTCTAATAAAGATAAATCCACAGGAAGCTGAATGTCAGGAAAATAGATGGTTCCAGCTCCGTTTTTCATACTCGGCAGATTCACCCCGGTTTTGCCTCCAATTGCTGCGTCGATCATGGCGAGCAGGGTAGTTGGGCAGTTGGCGAAACGGATGCCGCGCTTGTAGGTGGAGGCTACAAAACCTCCTAAGTCGCACACCATTCCGCCGCCGAAGTTCAACAGAAAGACATCCTTATCGTATTGTTTGTCAGCAAAATAATCCCATATTTGCGCTACTGTCTGGATGGTTTTGCTCTTCTCGCCCGGACGCAGCACCAGCTTATCCACCTCAACATGCTCCGACAGTGCATCGAAGTAGTTGCCGTGGCACCGATCGACATTCTTATCGGTGAGAATCACCACATTGCGGATGTTTTCCCGATGAAAATGCCCGATGAGTCGCTCTATGGTCTCGCTTTTGCCCATTATCCTTCCATTTGCACCGCCACATATTCGGTTTTGCCGTCCAATGGCGGATTTAGCTTGCACAGTTTCACGGTGACCTTCTGTACCTGCGGGAATTCCCGTTTGATCTCGCGGACGATATGGTCGGCCACGGTCTCGATAAGGTGCTGCGGTTTATCCATCACCCGCTGTATCGTTCTGTAAACCAGCAGGTAATTCACGGATTTTTCCACATCATCGTCCGCCACGGCCGCCTCCGCATCATACGTGAGGGTTGCATCTACAACAAAATGCGTACCGATTCTGCTCCTCCTCGAAGCATCCGTGATACGCATAAAATTTCATTCCGTTCAAAAATATCGTTGTTTGTTTCATATTGTTTTTTGTTTTTGTTTGGCGGCCCCACACTGCGCTTTGCTTGTGTGGGGTTAATTGCACTTCGTGCGTTTTGCCTCTTCGAGGCTGCTCAAGGAATAACTTCTAACTATTTAGGGGTCATTTTCAGAAGGATGATTGTGATTATGGCAAAGATGATGTTTGGGATCCAGGTGCCGAGCACGGGCGGGAGGCCGCCGGAGACCGAGAACACCGTGGAAATCTGCTGCAGGAAGATGAACGAGAACGCCAGCCCCATGCCGATGAAAACATGCACACCGACACCTCGGGTGCTCTTTCGGCAGGATACACTTACCCCTAACAGCGTCATTATCAGGATGCCTACGGGGTTGGCCAATCGCTTGTGCTGCTCAATCTGGTAGCTGGACAACAGCGATGAACCACGCAGCTTTTCCTCCTTGATGAACTGTCGCAGCTCCCGATACGACATCGTTTCGCTGACTGAAATGTCTTGATACAGGTTCAGTGGCGAGATGTTGAAGGTGGTGTCGAGTTGCTCCCCTCTGTAAATATGCTCCTCATTGTCGGGCGTAATCACCCGCTTCAAATAGCGATGCAGGTGCCAAATCTTGTTATCTTCATCATAATCAATGGTTTGTGCCGAAATCTTAAGCCGCAAGGCACTGCTGTCAAATTCCTCGTATGTGAAATTATAGCCCATGGAATCCATCTTGTCCCACCGTTCCACGAAAATGTAGCTGTTCTTGGAGTTTTTGATGTGGAGGTAGGTCGAGGAGACCGCGCGTTTCCCGAAATACTGGTACTTGAAGTCGTTGAGCTTACGGTTGGTGTTCGGCACGATGAAGTTGGCCATCACCAAGGAAATGATCATGATGATGACGGCGCCCGTCACGTAGGGCACCAGCATCCGGTTGAAGCTGATGCCGTTGTCGAAGATGGAGATAATTTCGTTGCGCGAAGAGAGCTTCGAGGTGAACCAAATCACGCTGATGAACGTGAACAGCGGGATGAACAGATTGATGAAATAGGGGATGAAGTTGAGGTAATAGCCCGTGATCACCTCTTTCCACGGCACATTGTGGTTCAGAAACCGCTGGATGTTCTCCGACATGTCGAAGACCACCACGATGGTCATCAGCAGCGAGATGGCGAACACGACCGTGCCCAGCATCTTCCGGAGCAGATAGCCGTCCAAAATCTTCCAGCCGATCCTCTCCCGAACGCGTTCGTTGAAATCCTTTATGCGGTTGAATATTGACATTCTAAACTGAACTCTAAACTCTAAACTCTACTTCAGCCATTGGTCCAGCCACCGGAAGAACTCCCGCTGCCACAGCATCGCGTTCTGCGGTTTCGTGACAAAGTGGCATTCCTCCGGGAAGAAGAGGAAGCGGCTCGGGATTCCCTGCATTTGGGCAGCATCGAAGGCTTGCATACCTTCGGTGTAGGGAATGCGGAAGTCTTTGCCACCGTGGATGACTAAAATCGGGGTATCCCAGTTGCCCACGAACTTGTGCGGCGAGATGTTGTAGCTCTTTGGCATCGGTTTTTCCCAATAAGCGCCCTCGATGTCGTGATTAGCGAAGAAAAGCTCTTCGGTGGTGCCATACCAGCTCTCGAGGTTGAACATGCCGCAGTGCGCGATGAAGGCCTTGAACCGTTTCTGATGATGACCGGCGAGCCAATAGACGCTGAAGCCGCCGTAACTGGCTCCTACACAGCCCAATCGGTTTTCATCCACGTAAGGCTCTTTCGCCACATCATCGATAGCAGAGAGGTAATCTTTCATGTTCTGACCACCATAGTCGCCGCTGATTTCGTCGTTCCATTCACTGCCGAAGCCGGGCACACCTCTGCGGTTCGGTGCCACAATGATGTAGTCGTGAGCAGCCATCATTTGGAAGTTCCAACGGTAGGAGAAGAACTGGCTCACAGACGATTGCGGGCCGCCCTGACAATAGAGCAGTGCCGGATATTTCTTCGTGGAGTCGAAGTTCGGGGGCAGAATCACCCACACGAGCATCTGCTTGCCGTCGGTGGTTTTCACCCAACGTTTCACCGTCGTGGCCGGCGTGATTTTATCCAAAATATCCTGGTTGATGAAGCTCAGCTGCTTCACCGATTTGTCTTTCAAGTTGACAGCGTAAATCTCTGACGGACAGGCGTGTGTCGTGCGCGTGACAATCAGCTGGTTGCCATCGGCCTGGACGGTGTTGTAGTCGTAATCGCCATCCGTAAGTTGCTCAATGATACGGCTTTCCACATCCAATTTATAGACTTGGTGGGTGGCTTCCTTGCAACTGATGAAATAGATGGACTTGCTGTTCTCGCTCCAGGAAAAGCCGGTGGCATCCTGGTCGAAATCCGTGCTGTAATCCTCCGCGGTGCCGCTTTGGAAATCGTAAATCATCAGACTGTGTTTTTCCGACTCAAAGCCGTCGGTTTTCATGTTCCACCAGACCATCTTCTTGCCGTCGGGGGAGATTACCGGGTCCATGTCGTAACCTTTGTTGAATTCCGTCAGGTTCTGCGTGATTTTTGTCTTCAAGTCGTAGAGGTAAATATCAGTGTTGGTACTCTCTGCGAACTCCTTGCCTGCCAGCTTCTTACAGCAATATACGAGCTTGCTGCCATCGGGAAGCCAAGCCACCTCCTCCATGCCACCAAACGGCGGGTTCGGACAGTGGAACTTCTGATTCTCCAGCAAATCCACGGCGTTGTCCATGGAGGGGTAGTCAATCACGATAAGATGACTGTAAGTGCCGTCGGCCCAGTAGTTCCAGTGGCGGTACATGAGGTCGTCGTAGATCATGGCGTCAGCCTCGGGCAGGTCGGGGTAGCGGTCTTCGATGGTCTGCTCAAGACGCACGTTTTGGAAAAAGCAGAGATGTTTCATATCAGGTGCATAGCTGAACCCGTTGATTTCGCCCTCCACACTGCTGATGGCTTTGGCGTTTTTGCCATCGGGGTCGGCCTCCCAGATTTGCGTGCCCATGTCGTTGGCGCGGAGGAAGGCGATTTTCTTTCCGTCGGGACGCCACACGGGCTGCATCTCGTTTTCATCCGACACGGTGATGCGCGTGGGTTCGCCACCCGTGGCCGGCATCGTGTAAAGCTCCGTGTTGCCTTTGTTGACACGGTAGTCGTAATAGGTTACCGTGTAGAGCAGCGTTTGTCCGTCGGGAGACACCTGCACATCGCCCAAACGTCCGAGATACCAAAGGATTTTCTCATCCATCACGCCCTTCGAAAAGTCGGGCATCTCACGGTTCTCCTTGTCAATCACCGCCGCCGTTTTCTCGTTTTTCGCTTGTTTACAACCACTTACCATTATCATAATCAGGGTTAAACAGAAAACTACTTTCTTCATTTTTGTTATTATTCTTCGTTTTATTGTTTCTGCAAATAACGCGCAAAAGTACACAATAAATGAATATGCTCCGACATTTGATGTTCTCTCTGTAGAGACGTGCCAATGGCACGTCTCTACAACGGCAAAAATCGTATCTTTGCCGCCTGAAAAATCCCATCCGCAATGATGATATTTTACTTAGGCTGCTGGTATTTCCAGACGAAGTTCCTGAAACGGCGCAAACCGTTGCAGACGGTGCTGTTTATCACCAATCGGTGCAACTTGTCGTGCTCGCACTGCAGCGTGTATGACCATGAGCACCCGACCGACAAAAGTTTTGGACAAATCCGCGAGGAGTTACTCTATTCATATAAGTTAGGTTCCCGTTTCGTCGATTTCGAGGGCGGCGAACCCACTTTGTGGCGCGACGGCGAAAAGCGCCTCAACGATCTCATTGATTTGGCGCACGAAATCGGTTTCTTCACCACTACCGTCACCACCAACGCCCAGCAGCCCTTCGCTGGACTGAAGGCCAACTCGATATGGGTCAGCATGGATGGGGTTGGGGAATATCACGATGCCGTGCGCGGGCAGGGCACTTTCGACAAATTAGTGAAGAACGTCGATAGTTGCGGCCATAAAGCGTTGAGTGCCAATATGGTGATCGATGCCAATAACTATGTGAATGTGATGGACACTTTGCAGTTCGTGAAGGAGCATCCTACCTTCAAAAGCATCGCCTTCAACTTCTATACGCCAGCTTTTTTCAAAGACGAGGATCCGCTGATTTTGGATTGGGGAAAACGTATCGAATTGATTGATAAGTTGATAGAACAGAAAAAGAAACGGATGCCCATCATGAATTCCGTTTCGGGATTGAAGCGGATGAAGGATTTGTCGTTCGAGAAGGTCTGCTGGATGTGCAACTACATCCTGCCCGACGGCACACGCCTGCCCGAATGTGTGGGCAAGAGCGCGGGCGTCTGCAACCAGTGCGGCTTCTGCATGGCCGGCGAGATGCGCTCAGTTATGGATTTTCGGCCCGACACGTTGATGGCGGGGCTTTCTTTACGTGGGTAGAGACGCAAAATTTTGCGTCTCTACATTCCGTAACAATGGAGAACATACGATACATATCCCTCAATAACACCTCCCCGTACCACAACTTGGCGACGGAGGAGTATCTGCTGCAACAGACGACCGACAATATCTTCATGCTGTGGCAGAATGACAACACCATCGTGGTGGGAAAGCACCAGAATACGGCGGCGGAAATCAACCAAGAATACGTTGACAGTCACCATGTTAACGTGGTTCGGCGGTTGACGGGCGGCGGTGCGGTCTTCCATGATATTGGAAATCTCAACTTCACCTTCATCCAGAATGTGGAAGCGGGAAAGAAGGAAATTGACTTCCTGCGGTATCTGCAGCCGATTGTGGATGCGTTGCAGTCGTTGGGCGTTCCGGCGGAATTTTCCGGGCGTAACGATCTGGTCATCAATGGACAGAAGATTTCCGGCAATGCGATGACCTTCTTTGGGAACCGCGTGTTGGAGCATGGCACATTGCTCTTTTCGTCGCAGATGGCCGATGTTTCCGCTGCGCTGAAGGTCGATCCTGACAAATTCATCGACAAGGCGGTGAAATCCGTGCGCAGCCGTGTCACGAACATTTCCGACCACCTGCCAAAGCCCATGACGGTTGTGGAGTTTAAGGACTATCTGATGGATTACATCATGAGGCAGAACCAAATGACTGAATTGCAGAATCTTACGGACGCAGAAGAGGCCATTATTGGGAAACTCGTCAAGGACAAATACCAGACCTGGGAGTGGAACTACGGCAAATCGCCGGAGTATTCGATGAACAAGAAGATGCGTACCAAGGGCGGTTCCGTGCAGGTGATTGCCGACATCCAGAAAGGCATCATCCGCGACCTGCAATTCTTTGGCGATTTCTTCGGGGAAAAAGACCCGAAAGATCTTGCTGATCAGCTTATTGGTATCCGAATGGATAAGTCGGCTGTCTCTGAAGTTTTGGCGAAGACCAATATCAACGATTATTTCCACAACGTGACAAACGAAGAAATCGTTAACCTTCTAACCTTCTAACCGTGTAATCGTATAACCCTTTTTCCTATGACTAAACTCATCGTATTCGATCTCGATGGCACCCTCATCAATTCGTTGGAAGATCTGGCGGATTCGGCCAACTGGATGCTTATGCAGCACGGCTTTCCGACGCATCCCGTGGATGCCTACCGCTATTTCGTGGGCGACGGGATGCGCAAGCTCATCGAGCGGATTCTGCCGCCTGAGGAGCGGAACGAGAAGCAGATTGAGCGGTGTAAGGCGGAGTTTATAGCCTACTATACAATTCACATGGAGGATAAGACCGTGGTTTACCCTGGTATGATAGAACTTTTGAAAGAGTTGAAAGACAGAGGGTTGAAGATAGCCGTAGCCACGAACAAAGTACATATCGCGGTGGCCCCGCTGATGGCCAAATACTTTCCCGGCATCCGTTTCGACTCGATGATCGGGCAGCGCGAGGGTATTCCCGTGAAACCGCATCCGCAAATCATGTACGCATTCTGAAGGAGACCGGCTGTCAACAGTCTGAAGCACTGCACGTTGGCGATACTGCCACGGACATGCAGCTCGCTCACAGTGCGGGGGTTACTCCCGTGGGTGTACTCTGGGGCTACCGGCCGTTGGAGGAGCTGCAGGAGGCCGGGGCGAAGTTCATCATTTCGAGACCCGAAGAGTTGTTGGGGTTGGTGTAAGGTCGCGGATTCCTACAAGCCAACGCCTATATAGGCATGAGACAAAACGTATATACGCATAAGCCAAGACGTATATACGCATTGACCGACGCGTATATACGCCTGAGCCAACCTCTATATTTGCCCATTTACGGAATTCAATTCCCTTTTGCGTATTAACGCGAAATCCGACAGAGATGATGACATCCAAATTGTAGAATTCAACACAACGCCGCACTATACGCTTTCCTTCTTTCTGAACTTGTTCCAAAATGGAACTAGTGTGGCGTCCCAATGACTTGTATTTAAACTTCACTCCACGATTGGATACAGGGACACGAGTTTGGTTCTTGCATCTTCGGTTGTGAACTGCCAT